>NZ_JAVKEW010000201.1:0-27214 GCF_040226375.1 Coleofasciculus sp. G2-EDA-02
ACTTGACTACAGCAAAAGGGAAACTGCAAAGCATCAACTGGAAGTATTTCGAGCCAATCTGGAAAGCTGACGGTTATACTTATGTCCACAAAGGAAAGAAATGTCCATTGATTTAACGATTAGAGGAATAGCGATCGCGCACGCTCTGTGCTGCGGCGAAAACCTGATCGACAGTTAGCGTCAGGTTGGGTAAGGTGGGTGATATGATGCGATCGCCTTGACTAAGGAGAAATGATATAAACAAAATTATTCATTCATATTTCGGTAAGTTGCTACCGCTGACGGTGAAATCCGGTTTAGATAGCGGAAAATCCAATATTTAATCACCGAATCTAGAATCACCGGAAACGTGGCAATGAATAAAAAGATAAAATCATGATTTTCGGGAATACCAAAATGTCGCGAAATTCCGGACAGAATCACTTCCCAACCGTGGGGAGAGTGAAATCCCACAAACATATCGGTAAACAAAATAATGATAAAGGCTTTGGCGCTATCACTGAGTCCGTAGACAATATCATCAATAAAGGATTTTAGAACCACAAAATCAGCTTGACTGGTCACAATAACTCCCGCAAAACAAAGCAGAGAAATTAAGTCAGAAAAAATATTCTTAATCGCATCAGAACTGCGATATCGATAAGCTTCAGCTAGCTCTTCTGCTTTTGTCCTCAGCTGTTCTTCCATTGCTTCGGAGGATAACTCAGGCGCCATTCCCAATAAGCTTTTAAAGTGCAGTTCCTCTTCAAACCGCTGGAGTTCTATGAAGGCTTCTTCCTTCATGTCGATGTTTAAGAAAATACCGGGTTCATTTTCTGGGCGAAATGAGTCAACAATGGGTCCAACGACGAAAGTTTTAGCAACCTGATGGGCTAAAATGGGAACAATGATCAGTGTTAAAATAAACTTGATCGAAATTAAGGTTTTGTCTCGAGAGGTGCGAAACTTTTTGACAACTTCCTCTTCGGCTTTGGGATCAAGTTCCCGCTGAAGTCGATCGACTGTTCGCAGAATTGACCGAGGCACAACACCAGTTTTATCCGATACAGTTTCTAATGCATCATTTGGGGGCTTAACGCTAACCTGCTTCAACTTTGATAGGTTTTTGGCATTGGCTGTAGTTCTGGCATTGCCGTTGGCTTGAGCAACTTGATTGGTGGAGAGTGGAATTAATGAAAGGGAGGATGGATCGGGTTCTGAATATCGTTTTAAAATGTCATCAATAAAGTTGAGTTTTTCGATTATAATGGCTTGCTTTTCAGTTAATTCTATGGAATCATACCGAGATAATTTGTCTGGAGAACCGAGTAATCCATTCATTTTGGTCGGCTCAGAAATCCGAAAAATTGACCGACTGGTTCTAAATTCTTGTAAGCGAACTCTAATGGTATTTAAGTATTTCTTTAAGTCAGCTTCAAAATAGGAAATAACACTATCACTATGTTCACTGGAGCGAGAGTCAATTTTTTGCCCATTAAAATGCTCATCTTCAATCGATTTAATGGTTAACGCGGCTTTGTAAGCTTGATCTAAGGCTCTTTCGGGTGTATCCGAGAACCATTGGTTAGCCAGACGTAAAATAGAGGGTAGCTTCATCGAAATGGCTAAAAATCTCAATAAAAAATATTCTGGAGCAATCCTGGCTCTCAATTGAGTCAGAATGAATATAGTCTACTGTAGGTGCTATAGTAACAGACTCATCCTAGGAGAACTCGTGGTTTCTGATTCAATTTGGATTAGTGGTGGTACTCGCACGGGCAAAACAACTCGCTTGGTGACTCTGTTTCGCCAATGGGTGGAAGCAGGATGGGGTCGATCGCGTCAGTTATCCTCTCCCATTGTCCGCAAAAAGCGGCGCGATCGCTATCAGACGCCAGCTCTTTTAATTTTGGCTGCAAATGCTGATAATCGTCGAGAGTTGACAGATCGCCTCACCACTACATTACAGGGGCGTTATCCAGTGCGTTGTCAGACACCCTTGGGATTCGTTCAGGATGAAGTGATTCTATTTTGGCCCCTTTTGATCCAACGGTTAAATCTCAGAGCCCAGTTTCCCCTGCGCTTGCGCCCAGAAACGGAACAGGATTTAGCTATGCAGTTGTGGCATCCCCAACTCGAGTCAGGATTGATTCAAATACCGGGAAATAATGAGTCGGTTCGGGTGCGACGTCTGTTGGATTTGTTACAGTTAGCCGCCCTGAGTGGGACTCGGATTGAAGAGATTCCCAGAATTCTAGAACAGGGAGTGGTGGAACTCGAAGCAACCCCGGATCAATGGGAATCGATTGGTAAACTGCTGTTGGATTGGCGGCGCTGGTGTCTAGATAAGGGGTTGTTGACATACAGTCTGATTTGTGATCTCTATTGGCGGGAAATGTTAGCCGATTCCACTTATCAGCAGTATTTGACCCAGCGTTATCGGGCGATACTGGCAGATGATGTAGATGAGTATCCCGCGATCGCACGGGATTTGTTTGATTTACTCTTAGATCAGGGCGTCGTGGGGGCGTTTACCTATAATCCCCAGGGTCAAGTGCGTTTAGGCTTAAACGCTGATCCGGATTATTTGTCAGGATTAGCCTCCCGATGTCAAGTGGAATCCTTACCGCCACACCCGAATGATTCCTTAGCTGATGGGTTATCGCCGATGGCGGTAGACCTGCTCAACGACCCTATGGTATTGTCAGACTTACCTGAGTCTTTGCAGTCACTGCAAACTACGTCCCGCGCTCAGTTGTTGCGCCTAACCGCCGAGGTGGTTATAGAGGCGGTGAAGTCGGGACAAGTGGAACCGGGAGATATTGCGATAATTGCACCCGGATTAGACGCGATCGCACGGTATACTCTGACGGATATTCTCACCAAACAGGGAATCCCAATAGAGCCTCTGAATGAACAGCGCCCTCTGATTAGTTCCCCCTTAATTCAGGCATTATTAACCCTGTTAACCCTTGTGTATCCAGGATTAGGGCGCTTAGTGGATCGAGAGGCTATAGCACAAATGCTAGTGGTTCTCAGTCGCCCACCTGAACCCGTGGCTACGGTTGAAGCCGACTCCCCCCTTCCCAATCCCCATATTGACCCCGTGCGGGCGGGTTTACTCGCAGATTACTGCTATTCCCCTGATCCCGAATCCCCCCGCTTATTACCTGTGGAAGCCTTTGCTCGTTGGGATCGCTTAGGACATCGGGCGACTACAGCTTACACTCAGATTCAGCAGTGGTTAGAGGGACAACGAGAACAACAACAACAACGCCTGATTCCCTCCTGTGTGGTGATTCTCGATCGCGCCATCCAGAAATTCCTGTGGAATGGCTCTAATCTACCTTACGACCAAATTGCCGCATTGCGGGAACTCATGGAAACCGCCCAACATTATTGGGAAGTAGATGGACGATTGCGGAAAATCCCTGCTAACACTACCGATGAGGAAATAGCTAGGGGGGGAACACCACCACAGGCGACAATTTCTCAATTTATTCAATTATTGCGTCGGGGGACAGTCACAGCCAATTCCTTTCCCGTTCGTCGTCTCTCAGCTACAGCGAATTCGGCTGTTACCCTAGCCACCATTTTTCAATATCGCGCCGCCCGTGGCTATCACCGTTGGCATTTTTGGTTAGATGCGGGATCTCATCTTTGGAGTCAGGGAGGCGCCGCGACATTATTTGCAGCGCCCTTATTTCTCAAGGATTGGTTTGGACAGCCTTGGACAGAAGCCGATAAAATCAAAGCGGATGAAGAACGCCTGCAGCGAATTTTACAGGATTTGTTAGGGCGAGTTCGCGATCGCTTGTATTTGTGCCATAGTGATTTAGCTGTCAATGGGACAGAACAAACCGGTCCGTTGTTAACCTTAGTTCATTCCTCCATAGAGTTAACGGCACAGTCAGTCAAGCCGATTGGGTATGGGTGAATGAAGCAAACCCATATAAATCTTGGTTAAAGCAAATGAGAGTATTAGCACATCACTGGCAATGGTCCAAACGGGTACAACTCCTCACTCTCATGGAAGCTGAAGCCGATTTCCCGCCCTACTTTTATACCTTGGCAGAAATTGGACGCCGAGGACGCGGGGATATCCCTAAACGAGATTATCTGATGCAAGCATTGCGCGATCGGGGATATCAGGCGAGTGCCACTCATATTACACCGGGAGCGATTAAAACCAACGCGGATATTCACACTTGTATTACCGCAGGGCAAAAAAATGATCAAAATCCTCCCCCTAAGGAAAAATCTTAACTTTTCTAAAGTTTCAATTAATAGTGGCGCTGGAGTATAACACTCCCTTGAAGCAAGATGTTATCTTGGAAATCACCTGATCTATAAGTTCTTGAAAACACTACCTTGAGAGGCTTCTCACCACGATGACTGCCATTTTAAAGGTTGGCGACCAAACCATCACGGCTGAAGAAGTAATTCCCCTGTTAGCCAAATATCAATTACTCCCTCAGTTATTGCGAGAAATCATTATTGATCAAGCCATTGCCACCGTACATTGTACCGACGAAGAAAAAACGGCTGCTTGCGAGCAGTTCTATGCTAAAAATCAGCTAACTTCCGAGGAAGAGCGTCAAGCTTGGCGCGATCGTCAAGGCGTAACCTTAGAACAAGTTGAAGAGTTAGCGGTTCGGGGACTAAAACTGGAAAAATTTAAACAGGAGACTTGGGGACATAAGATCGAGTCCTATTTCCTCAAGCGCAAAGGACGATTAGATCGGGTAATTTACTCCCTAATTCGGACAAAGGAGGCGGCTATTGCCCAAGAACTCTATTTTCGTATCCAAGAAGGAGAACAGTCGTTTAATGAACTAGCGCGAGATTATTCCCAAGGACCAGAGGCGCAAACGGGCGGATTAGTAGGACCTGTGGAACTGAGTACACCCCACCCCACCTTGGCGCAAATGTTAACCGTTAGCCAACCCGGTCAACTTTGGCCCCCCACCCGCTTGGGCGACTGGTTTATTGTAATTCGTTTAGAAAAGTTTTTACCCGTTCAACTAGATGATGCGATGCGTCAGCGACTCCTGGAGGAAATGTTTACCACCTGGTTACAAGAACAACTGCGACAACAGATATCCTTTGGCACACCCGTTCAATCCTAAACCCTGTAGAGACGTAGCATGCTACGTCTCTACAATGCTATTCCCTGAGGCTTGCCCATGACCTACACTAAGACAACAATTCAGGATTTTCTAGCGGATATATTTCCCTTCAATCAACTTGAAGCCTCGACGCTAACTAAGTTGTCAGAAAAAAGTCAACTGTTGCGCTATCGTATGGGTCAACCCATCCTGGTGCGAGAAAAAATGCCCTCTCAGATCTCAATTATCTATGAGGGAAAGGCACGTCTTTTGAGTTACGAACAAACCACCCAAAAACCGGTCACCCTGGACTTGTTAAAACCGGGCGCGATTCTGGGTTGGGTGAGTCTGATGCGAGGTATCCCTTGTGAAACCGCAATTGCCTCCACGGAATCGGTTTGCTTAACCATCCCCACAGGTCAGTTTTTATCGTTGATGGCACAGGAACCCACCGCTACCGCTGCGTTCCAAAACCATTGCAGTATCCTCGAAGCCTTCGAGTTAATCGGTGCAGAGTTAGTCCGCCAAGCCAGTGGGATCACAAATCTTAAAGAACTTGCCCAAAACGCTTACCAGGATGCCCAGGTGCGTTACCTCTATCCCATGACTGACGCCACTGAACTCCTGACACCTGACCGGGTGTGGTTTGTCAGTGGGGGGAGTGTCGTCCGAGATTTTCCCGTGGGGAGTCGTCTCTCTCCAGAGGCAATTTCTCAGGGACTAGATATCCAAGGGTCTACCCCAGCCAGAATTATTGGGTTTCGCGAATCGGATTTAGTCGGAGAAACTCAAACCGAACCCCCCACCACCCCAGTTACGGTGGTTGACACACAGACTCCCCTAACTACCGACGGTGACCCGTGGCTAGATGATGATCACGATAGCATTCCTTATGCCCCCGATAAGCCGCCAGAATCGACAGAGGATGCAGACCAAACCTCCCAGAAGCTCCGCAAATATCCCCATGTCCGAGGGAAAGGACTTCTAGATAGTACCGTAGCCTGTTTCCAAATGCTGAGTAAGCATTTAGAGATGCCCTTTCGCCGTGATGTGATTCGTCGGGTACTCAATGATCAGATGCAGCGAACTGGGGGTCTTTCCTTACCCCTGTGTGGTGCGGTGGCGGATTTAATCGGCTTACATGCCCAATTGGTGAATGTACCGCCCCAATCGCTCAATCGCCTGCAAACCCCCGCCCTCGTTCCTTGGTATGAAGGCTTTGCTGTTCTCTATGAAGCCAAGCCCCGGGAACTGGTGCTGGGTGTGCCAGAACTAGGGATTGTCCGCCGCAAACCTGCCGATTTACTCGATAGTTTACCGCAACCAGAAACTGGAGACGGGGAGTCGCCCGCCGCGATTCCGGTGCTGCTGGTACAACGGACGAAGCACACCCAGCAGCAGCGCTTTGGCTTGCAATGGTTTCTCCCGTCTCTGGTGCGCTACCGCCAGGTCTTAATCTTGGTGTTTGTCGCCTCCTTTTTTGTACAGCTATTTGGACTGGCGAATCCGTTGATGATCCAGGTGATCATCGATAAGGTTATTGTGCAGAACAGTATTGATACACTCCATGTGCTGGGGTTCTTCCTGGTAATTATTGCCATTTTTGAGGCACTATTAACCAGTTTCCGTACCTATCTATTTGTGGATACCACGAACCGGATTGACATGCATCTGGGTTCGGAGATTATTGACCACTTAGTCCGCTTACCGTTGCGGTATTTTGAAAAGCGTCCAGTGGGGGAACTGGCGAGTCGAATTAATGAGTTGGAAAATATTCGTCAGTTTCTCACGGGAACGGCGTTGACGGTGGTGTTAGATGCGGTGTTTTCCGTGTTGTACATCGTGGTCATGTTTATTTATAGTTGGGTGCTAACAATTGTCTCGTTGGCGATTATTCCCTTATTTGTGTTGTTAACCGTCATTGTTTCGCCCATTGTCCGTCGCCAACTGCGGGTTAAAGCTGAACGGAACGCCCAGACGCAATCCTATTTAGTCGAAGTCATGTCTGGGATTCAAACGGTAAAAGCGCAAAACATTGAGTTGCGAACGCGCTGGCAATGGCAGGAACGCTATGCCCGGTATGTATCGGCGGGGTTCAAGACGGTGCTAACCTCCACAACGGCGGGTTCAGCGAGTAATTTCTTGAATAAACTCTCGGCGTTGTTAGTGCTGTGGGTGGGTGCTTATCTGGTTTTAGATGGGCAATTAACCCTGGGGCAATTAATCGCGTTTCGGATTATTTCAGGCTATGTTACCAGTCCCTTACTCCGATTAGCCCAACTGTGGCAGAATTTCCAAGAAACGGCGCTATCTTTAGAACGGTTAAGTGATATTGTGGATAGCCCCCAAGAAGCGGATGAGGCAGATCGCTTAAATATTCCCATGCCTGCGATTAAAGGGGAAGTGGAATATGAAAATCTCTCCTTCCGCTTTGGTACGAGTGGTCCTTGGCAATTAACCAATATTAACCTGCATTTTACGGCGGGCGTATTTGTCGGGATTGTCGGTCAAAGTGGTTCGGGTAAGAGTACATTAATGAAACTTTTACCCCGCCTCTATGATATTGATTCAGGGCGAATTCTGATCGACAATTACGATATCTCCAAAGTTGAACTCTATTCCCTGCGTCGTCAAGTGGGAATTGTACCCCAGGATAGTCTGCTGTTTGATGGTACGGTACAAGATAATATTGCCCTGACCAATCCCGATGCTAGCGCCGAGGAAATTATTGCCGCCGCTAAGGTAGCCGCCGCTCATGATTTTATTATGGGGTTGTCCAGTGGTTACAATACAAGAGTTGGGGAGCGAGGATCATCGCTATCAGGGGGACAACGCCAGCGGATTGCTATTGCCCGCACGGTACTGCAAAATCCGCGACTTTTAATTCTAGACGAAGCTACCAGCGCCCTCGACTATGACACCGAACGACAAGTTTGTTTAAATTTAATTGAAGCCTTCAAAGGACGCACTGTCTTTTTCATTACCCACCGTTTAAGTACCATTCGCAACAGCGACATCATTTTAATGATGGATAAAGGGTCAGTCGTTGAACAAGGAACCCATGCCGAACTGATGGCAATGCAAGGGCGCTACTACTGCCTCTATCAACAGCAAGACGCTCAACTTTAATGGTCATTCGTCTTTTGTCATTCGTCTTTTGTTTTTTCCAAGTCCTCTAATATGACAAAAGTTCTTTGACTCTAAACAATGACTAAATGACCAATGACCAATTGACGAAGGAGTAATTATATCATGAATCAACGCAACGGATCTAAAGCCAGCCAACCCGTCGCCCTATCGCCTTCCCAGTCGGTGAAAACCGCAACCAAAGCCGGAACCACTCGTCGGACGAATAAACTGCCGGAATTTGATCAACCCGTAATTTTACAACAATCTCCCCTGTGGCCCCGAATGATTGTCGTAGCGATTATTGGCGTGACAGCATTAACCGTCGGTTGGGCTTGTGTGGCGCAAATCGAAGAAGCCATTCCCGCCCAAGGAAAACTCGAACCCAAAGCGGCTGTAAAGGAAGTCCAAGCCCCCCAGGGTGGGGTTGTCGGGGTGGTGGACATTGAAGAAGGCGATCGCGTCGAAAAAGGGGATACCCTGCTCACCTTTGACCAAACAGCGGCTCAAGCTCAATTTAAATCGCTCCAGCAAATTCGCGCCGCTTTGATCCAAGAAAATCAATTTTATCAAGCTCAGATGACGGGCAAAGCGGTTCCCATTGACCCCGAAAATCTACCGGAGAAACTCCCCCCCCAAATTGCCTCACTCACGAAAAATCGGGCGGCTTTAGTGGAAGAAAAAAACTACTATCAAGCCCAACTCACCGGAGATCCTACGGGTTTAACCTTGGCACAACGGCAACGCCTACAGGCAAGCCAAAACGAGTATAACTCTCGTGTCGCGGCAGCGGATTTAGAAGTCGAACAACTCAACCGCCAACTGACTCAAACCCAAATCCAACTGGCTGATGCTGAACAAGTGTTAGTGCTTAATCGAGAAATTACCGATCGCCTCGAGAATCTGTGGCGAGAGGGCGCATTCGGGGAACTCCAGTATCTGCGTCAGAAACAAGAGACTGAAAGCAGCGCCGCTGAGGTAGAGCGTCTCAAGAAAGAACAGGAACGGTTAGACAAAGCAATCGAGCAAGCCCAGGAACGCAAACAAAACACCATGGCGCTCTCAGAAGAAGAACTGCGAACGCTGATTGCTCAAAACGAACAACGGATTGCCGAAATTGACAGCCAACTCACCAAAATTATTGTTGAAAACCAAAAACGCCTCCAAGAAATTGAGAGTCAACTCAGCCAAACCCAGTTAACGTTAACCTATCAAAAATTACAAGCCCCTGAAAGTGGCAAAGTCTTTGACCTCAAAGCCCATACCGGATTTGTCGCCAATACCAGTGAGCCGGTGGTGAAAATTGTACCGGATGATACCCTTGTTGCCAAAGTTTATATCACCAACAAAGACATTGGTTTTGTCAATGAAGGAATGCCCGTGGATGTCCGAGTTGATTCCTTTCCCTATAGCGAATTTGGAGATGTCAAAGGCGAGTTAGTCCAGATTGGTTCTGATGCTTTACCCCCCGATGAAGTCTACCCATTCTACCGCTTCCCAGCGGAAATTCGCATGGATAGACAAACAATATTGATCAACGGCAAAGAAGTTCCCTTGCAATCAGGGATGTCGGTGAGTACCAATATCAGGGTACGCAAGCGTCCTGTGATTAGTATTTTCAGTGATTTGTTTATGCGGAAAATTGATAGTGTGAAAACTGTACGGTAGCCGTTTGTTGGGGTGGTTTTGACGATTAACTGATATTACTACCCAGACCCCTATTGGCTAACCACAGCAACAGGTTTTATGACTGCCAAAACCCTGTAGAGACGTTGCATGCAACGTCTCTAGCACTTTTTATTCAGCAAGCCCTAATACAAGGATTGGATTAATGGGCGATCGCATCACCTGTACCAAAATCTGTCAACTGACGCACTTCGGGTTCATGGAAGGCTAAAACGATATCTTGTTTCGGTACTCCCATTTTGACTAATCGGTTGGCAATACCCTCTTCCGTACCATCATGCTGAATCCAAATTTTTCCACCTTTGATATCAACATGCAGAATACAGCCAAAATCACGCTTATTCCCACGCCACCCCACATATAGCAGTTGGTAGTGATCCTGCTGTGTATCAAAAACAGTCTGAACCTCATATTCTGGAGCCGTTCTTTGCCGCGCCGCCCGTTCAGCACGTTCTGAGAGCAGATGTTGGATATACTGGCGATATTGCTCTATAGCCATTGAACAATTACCTCCTGTTTCACATCGTAAATTACCAATCGTATTTGATACCGCTCAACTGCCGCTGTAATAAAGCGTCGCTGGAAAAAACTTTCATAAACTGGCACTCGCACAGCCAGATAAAGTTGGCGATCGGGTTCAATCCTTGCCAGTGCATCTCGATAGTTGAGGAATTGACCTAATGCGGTATGAAACTCTGAAACATTAGACGAACCGATAAAGCTTTTGACTTCTACAGCAATTTTCTGATTTTCTCGTTCTGCTGCTAACAACTGCTCCGCTGCCAAATCAATCTCAAAATCTACATCGTCGATACTAACTTCGTAAGGATCAGCCGTAATTTCCCAGTCGTCCTTTTCTAGAGCAGTTCTAACAACATCATGAAATCTATCTTTTACCATATTATACAAATGATTCAGACGCGCTTTAGTACTGGAGTGCCTTGATTGTGAAAAGCCCCTTTTGATAAAGCAACCTGTGTTCGTATGTCTGTTGGGGAGCGAGGAGGACTTTCCTCTCGATAATAACAAACTCTCTCGTTCGACAAAATCCCCGAAGAAGTGATCTGTACAATTAAGCATCCGATTAAAATTGGCAAGGGTTGTGGCTTAAGTTGACACCGATGGGTGGGCATTACTCACCCTACTCGATCAATCCCCAGGATTTGTGCCATTCATGTTACGCAACCTGCCCCGACTCAATTTAACCAGTGATCCCTGGCGTTAGTATGGGAGGCAGAGCCTAGGAATGAGGCTAATGACAAAGGACGAATGACAAATAACCAATGAGTTACTGCATCAACCTCACCTGTCAGTCTCCCCAAAACCAGAATGGGACTAGGGTTTGCCAAAGCTGTGGGGCAAAATTACAGCTAGGCGATCGCTATAGACCCATTCGCCAAATTGGTCAAGGGGGTTTCGGCAGAACCTTCTTGGCGGTAGATGAATATAAACCCTCGAAACCTTATTGCGTAATTAAACAAGTTTTTCCCCAGGTTCAAGGGAGTCAAAACAGGCAAAAAGTTACAGAACTCTTTGAACAAGAAGCCGTGCGCCTAGATGAATTGGGTAAACATCCCCAAATTCCGGAACTATTGGCGCATTTTGAAGCAGAGGGCTGTCAATATTTGGTGCAAGAGTTTATTCAGGGGAAAACTTTAGCCGAAAAACTGGCGCAAGGAGGTGGCTTTGGTGAAGCTCAAATTATTGACCTGTTGCAGGATTTATTACCCGTCTTACAATTTATCCACAACCAACAGGTGATTCATCGAGATGTTAAACCCGAAAATATTATTCAACGTCTTCCCTCTTCATCGTCTCAACTGACTGAAATTCCCACAACTGCGGCTGCGCCAAAACTGGTACTGGTGGATTTTGGCGCGTCCAAGTTTTCTCCGAGAACCGCCTTATCTGTTACCGGAACAATTATTGGGAGTGCAGGATATACCGCCCCAGAACAAGCCGCTGGGAAAGCCGTATTTGCTAGTGATATCTATAGTTTAGGTGTCACTTGTATTCACCTTTTAACCCAAACTGATCCCTTTGAACTCTATTCCTTCGATGACGGGATTTGGATATGGCGAGACGTTCTGAAAACTCCCATCAGTGAACGGTTAGGTCGTATTCTGGATAGAATGTTGCAGGGTGCGACGAAGCAGCGTTATCAGTCGGCGACAGAGGTTCTTCAAGACTTAGAGGTGATGACAAATCCGTCTTCTTTATCCCTATCGGGAACGGTTTCCTTACTCCCGATCAAAACAGAAATTATTGTCGCTAAACTGGGTGAGGCTGATTATCGACGTATCCGGGATGCGATTAAACAGGCGGAACCTCAGACACGCATTGTAGTGCGCCCGGGTTTCTATCGGGAAAGTTTAGTAATTGATAAGGACGTTGAAATTGTCGGCGAGGGACAGCCAGAGGATATTATAATCGAAAGTCGATACCAACCTTGTCTGCAAATTCAGACCGAACAAGCCGTGATTCGGGGGTTAACCCTGCGCCATCAGGATTGGTTTAATCTGCAACAGGCAAATGGGATTGGGCGTCTGGTGAGTGAACCGTTGCTGAAGCCTTATGGGATTGATATGCCTCAAGGACAATGCATTCTGGAAGGTTGTACTATACTATCCAACGGGATTGCCTGTATCTATATTCACGGCGCGATCGCGAATCCGCAAATCCGCCATTGTCAGATCCAGGGAGGGGCGATGTATGGGATTTTGGTGAGTCAGAAGGGTCAGGGATTAATAGAACACTGTACCCTATCGGATCATCATACAGGCGTGTATATCCTCAAAGGTAGTCATCCGACACTACGGCACTGCAAAATTTCTAGAATGCAGCAAGATGGCGTATTTATTGGTTCTGATTGTAAAGTGATGTTAACCGCTTGCGATATTGCTGGAAACGGGGGAGTTGGCGTCACGATTCAAAAAGAGGGTAATGCTAAGATTTGGCAATGTCAGATTAATCGGAATCAAGCACAAGGAATTTATGTGGAATCGAATGGTGCAGGTCCGATTGAAGCCTGTGATTTAAGTGGGAATCGGGGTGGGGCGTGGTATATTGCACCCCAATGTTCAGTCAATCGGAATGGAAATCGAGAGTAGAAGACGCGCCATATTTATGCAGCAAGCCATTACCTCCTGCTTTTTGCTTTCCCTGCTTCCCTTAGAAGGGCGGGTTTAGTCAAGCTATCCGACATCAACAGAACGTTATCTGTTAAACCCGCCCCTACACCCCCTATTCCCTACCCCCACCACAAAACTTATTCAGCTTTCCCCTAAGTTTCGTAAGAACGCCCGCCTCTAGACAGGGCTGTTGCCAAGGCGATTCCGGGTAAGGTGAGCAAGATAGCCCAAGGCGATCGCAACCAGTCTAGCTGTGCTTCTTGTCGGTGATAAGACTTATACTTGCTATAGCTACAGGCTTGGGCAGAACTGGCTGAACTTAGCGCCACACCTGCTGCGATCGCGCTCGTTGCCAAAATAGCGGCGACTACTACTTTAGGTTTCATCATCTTAACTAAATCTTAAAGGAGTTTGCTGGAATCCGTGTTTGCACCCAACTTGTCTAGATTTTATCGCGGTTTTCACTAAATTAGATCCCCGACTTGTTCAACAAATCGGGGATCTGAGGGAATGTTGGCAGCGGTTTAGGGATTAATAGAGATTGTCCTTAAACCAATGCTGATTTTTTTATCCGTCTATAGGTTACTTCTGTGATCCTATGAACGCCATTGATCTGAATGCCTAGATTCAACAGAATCTCCCAACCTTCACCTAAAAGATTCAGTCCCAGTAATTCTCCTTGATTAAAGCAAATACTGTGTTCTTGAAACTTACTTAATTCGATCAGTTTCCCATTCCATACTAAAGACTCTAAAACTATGGACTTCGCATTATTTCCGTTCAGGAAATGATCCGAGTAACTAAATGTCCCTCTACCAACTCCACTCACCTGAAACTCATAGCAGAGGGAATCACTTGAGCCAAACTTGGTATTAACTTTGGCTAAGGGCTGGGAATCGCTAGGGGCAGCAACAGAAACGGTTGAGTAATTTTGATTCATTGGAAGTCTATAGGTAAAGGACAATCCTCTTGCTTCAGACAACACCCCGTCAAGCTTGAGTATTTACTATTCTATGTATTGCGCTTAATTAATATTTATAACATTCCGTTTACAAACTGTCTAGCATTCTCATGAAAATTGATGATAATTTTCACAAAGTCGGTCAATTAATTAATTTTTAATTGTAAAATTAAGCTTAGGTAAATTTATTTCTGTAAATATATTAAAAAAGATAAATTAAAGCCGCAAAGGTTTAGTAACAAGCCGTAATGCGCTAATCTGAATGAAGAGTGTACATGCAACCTACTTCCACCCAGCGATCTCTCACGCTTGGGTTTCTTTTTTGCCACCTGGCGCGATCGCGAAATATCCGATTCATATTTTTGTAGGTGTCAAGATATACCTGTAGAGACGTTGCATGCAACTATACCTGTAGAGACGTTGCATGCAACGTCTCTACAAGGTTTTTGCGGTTGGCATAAAAGGGGGTAGTCAACCCGGAACCCGGATCGGGTATGATGACTGATTATGGCTTGACGGGTTTAACTGGAAAACACAGTAAGTTCTGCGCCAAAAATATTAGTTGAATGAGCCGCCACAGTCTGAACATCAACATTATGCAGCGTTGCCATAATCGAACGATGAGCTAAACCGATCATCGTATTATTACCTTGTCCGATTAAAACTACACCGCGTAGATCGGAGAGTCCCAAGTAAATTTGGTCTTGATAGGGGTTAAAGTTATTAATCTCACTAAATCCCCACATTTCTAAGCCAATGGTATCATGTCCACCACCCAGCCAGATTTGATTTTTACCTTTACCTGCATTAATTACATCATCCCCTGAACCACTATAAATAATGTCGTTCCCATCTCCGGTATTAATCGTGTTTACCCCTTCACCCGCGTAGATGGTATCATCACCCGATCCCGTGGTAATCCAATCAGCAGCCGAACCGCCATAAATCAGATTATCGCCGCCTCCAGCATCAATTATATTTTCCCCTTCATTGGCATAAATAGTGTCATTGCCATCTCCAGCCGTAATCCAATCAGCAGCCGAACCGCCGTAAATTTGATTATTGCCATCTCTCGCTATAATCCTATTGGTTCCTTCACCTCCATAAATGACATCATCACTGGATGTGCCTTCTAGCCAATCATCACCAACTGTGCCAAAAATGTAATTCATCGACTTGCTCCAAATATGATTGTTTGATATTGGGTTACCTCTTGGATATCTTGGCTAATAAGGCAACATCCTACCTATCTATTAATTCTTGCGGAAATTAAATCGCGTTAACCCTGTTTCTGAAAACAATATGAATACAATATTTTTTAGGCAGAGTAAAATTTAATTCAACTTTATTTTATAAACTTTTGCCTTGCTTTTTGTAAAGTTTTCATAAAGAAATTATCATAACTTTATGAAGTTTTGGTCAAGACACCACCTAACTTATGGGCATCCCAATGCCAGCAATGTCTTGACGCCTAAATGCTGCTGTACTATCCAGTTCATCTTAAGTCGGGCTGGCTGAATCAGTGTGGTGGTGAGGGTAGGGAACGGGGAACAGTTAGATAGATAACGTATCCCAGAATACAAAGAATGAGTGAATACTCAACTTACGCATCAGCCCAATACTGTTTGGTTAAGGGAAATAGGGGGAGCTTGTAGAGAGGTTTGAACCTCCAGAAAACATTCAACTAGGGCTTATCTGAGCAGTATGGCGAATCAGCTAAGCTTCTATCTGCCAAAATCTCAAGGGATCATCCGATAGATGTATTCCTCTATACATAAACTATAAGGTTAGGTTAAGAGATTCTCGAAAATTCATAATCTTTTTTTCAGATAAAAAATTATAGATAGGGTGTATGCTTAGATATGGAGGTTAACCTGTTCTTAACCAGAGAAACTCCACACTACTGTTGTAAGCAACCCCGGTCTAAAGCTTGCCCGATAAGCGAAGCGAAGGGACACAGGGTTTCCCACAACGAAGGATTTTTATGAGGGTCAATGCCAATGGTTGGTGTGGTTTCACCTCGCCCAGAGCGGGAGGTCGAAATTTTACATGTTGTTCCGGGTCGTCTAAGACTCCGAGTCTTAGGAGAGGAGCCTGGAACCGTATTGAGATCCGTGACGCCCCACCTGCGAAAGCAGGACGGCGTGCGAGAGATACGAACTAATGAGCAAATCGGAAGTTTACTCATTACCTTTGATACGAATCAGTTATCTCTAGCTCAACTCTTTGAGATCCTGCGGGATTTAGGAATTGCCGAAATTAAACAGCCACCGAGTCAGGAACCCTTAGACTCAGAGGCTTGGAAAAAAGCGGGAACTCAGCTTCAATCGTTCATTCCGTTACTAATTGGACTATTGACCACAAGGCAACTGGGACTTCAAGGATGGCGGTCAATTGCAGTTTATCTACTGACAGCCAATGTCGTCCGTCAGATAATGCAGAACTTGGATTTGGCAGAAGGGAAGACAGAAGAAAAAGAGACAAAAGAAAAAGTAGAGGACACAAGGCAGAAGGCAGAAGGAAATAATGCCGATTTAGATGGGCATGATATTACCAATGCAACACCTTATGAACTCAATGACAAGCATCCAATAGTCGCACTCAATACCAATTCAACGGTTGTCTATAGCCTGGTTCACGCGGTTCCTGGACGGATGCGTTTTCGTGTCCCTAAAGTTGCCGAAGATCCAGCTTATCTGCGGCGATTGGAATTGTTAGTTAAAAAAGATGACTGGATTACCCAGATGCGCTGCAACAGCACCGTCGCATCTGTGGTGATGACATACAACCCCATGGAGGTTTCCGAAGCTGAAGCTGGGTTACATTTCATTAGTCTGATTCAAATCGCCGCTAATCCTGATTCTAAGGATCACACAAACAGAGGCGTCAGGGATGTAGAGACGTGCCATGGCACGTCTCCAGGCACGTCTGGAAACCCGGTTGTCGGGGCGGGTTTTACCGATACCGTTCGGGAGACAACAGATAACCTGACTAAACCCGCCCTTCCAGATGAACCAGAGGAAGGATCTGAAGAAATTGCAGCAGAGCCAAATTCGTTAATACCTCCTGTGCAGGTAGAGGAAGAGGAGCATAGGAGCGAGGGATGTAGAGAGAGTTCTGTTGATCAGGATTTACTACCACCGAGAACTGATGATTCTGTTGCTGATAAGCCAGAACCAACGCCAGAGTATCAGCCCGCGATCGCAACTTCCGTGAGTCCTTGGTTGGAATTTAAGTCAGCCGCGCTTTTAACCCTGCTCAAATTGATGGCAAAAACGCCAATTGTAGGCGTTTGATCCGGGTTTTGAGGCAAAAAGCGTAGGTTTCACAAGACATATTCCTCAACTACCCCAACCGAAAGTTTGAGTTGCAATTTTCATCCTAGGGAGAGTGTTAACTCCCTTTATTGCTCGCCAAAATAAATTGTATTGAAAAAAAAAAGAGGGTGGTGATAATGAAGCAAGTGGTTTTGAAATCTGGCAATGTTTCCCAGAAACAGATAGCAGCCGTGGAACCTAAATCTCCAACTGTTGTAGAGCGGACGAAGCCAAAAACACGACAGTTTCAGGTAACCTATCGAGTGGTTCACTCCACACCCGGACGAGTGCGGTTTCGGATTCCCCGCATTGCTCATGATTCTAACTATGCTCAACGGCTGCAAAGGCTTTTAGCCGCAGAACCCCAGGTAACGTCTGTGCGGTTAAAACCAGCCGCCGCATCGGTGGTGATTCGGTATCTTCCCGGTGAACCTGATAGCCAGATGCGCTCCCGTTTAGGGAAAGTGATTCAGCTTGCTACCAATGCGGCGCTAACGATTCCAGGAAATATTACATCGACTCAGCCAGAAAACTCTGCAAAACCCGGAGATTGGTCTAGATTAAAATTACCGACGTTAGCCACACTAATTTCCCTAGTTAGTGGTCCATTGGGGTTATCGTTCCATCCTTTAATTTTGGGCGGTACAATCGCACTAGCCACAATCCCAGTCGCTCGACGGGCGCTGGAAAGTATTACTCAGGAACGCCGCCTCAATGTTGATTTTCTTGATCTAGCCGCGATTACAATTATTACCGCTCAGCGTCACTTCCTCACCTCCTGTAGTATGTTAGGGCTAATTGAACTGGGTGAGGCAATTCGAGAACGTACAGCGCGTTCGTCTCGCAATCAAACCTTAGACTTACTCAGTTCCTTGGCGCAGTTTGTTTGGGTGGAACGCAATGGCGAAAAACAACAAATTCCGATTGAACAGGTACAGCCAGAGGATACGGTAATTGTTTATCCGGGGGATCAGATTCCTGTCGATGGGCAGATTCTCCAAGGCAAAGCCCTGATTGATGAGCAAAAATTGACGGGTGAAGCTATGCCGGTGGTGCGAAGTGAGGGCGATAGCGTTTATGCGTCTACGTTGCTGCGGGAAGGACAACTTTATATTTTAGCTGAACGCATTGGTGCGGATACCCTAGCTGGGCGGACCTTAAAGTTACTCCAAGATGCACCTGTTCATGATACTCGTGTAGAAAACTATGCGGCAAAAATTGCCGATCGCATGGTAGTGCCCACATTATTATTAGGTGGGGTTATTTTTGCCCTGACTCGGAATGCAGCGAGGGCGGCGTCGATTTTAACCATTGACTTTGCTACGGGGATTCGGGTATCAGTACCCACAACCGTGATGGCGGCGATGTTAAGTGCAGCCCGTCAGGGGATTCTCTTGCGGAGTGGGCGGGCGTTAGAACAATTGGCGCGAGTTGATGCGATTGTTTTTGATAAGACGGGGACATTGACACAAGGCGATGTGGCAATAATTGGGATTACAACCGCTGATTCTGCTATTTCTGAATTGGAGGTGCTGCGACTTGCAGCAGCAGCAGAACAACGGATTACCCACCCCGTTGCGGAAGCGGTGATGCGTTACGCCAATTATCAGGAGGTGATTATACCCCAGCGTGGTGAGTGGGATTACCAAGTCGGTTTAGGGATTCAGGCGCAAATTGAAGGACAGACGGTTTTAGTGGGGAGCGAACGCTTCTTGGTGAAAGAGGGAATTGACCTAGAGTCATTCTATACCGCCCATCCTGAGGTGAAGACAACTGAATATCCAACCATTTATGTGGCAAGTAATGGCAGACTTCTAGGTATATTGCAATATACCGATCCTTTGCGCCCAGAAAGTGCGGAAGTGATTGCCATGTTGCGAGATGAGATGGGGGCGGAGATTCATATACTAACCGGGGATAATTGTCAACGGGCGGCGGTGGTAGCGGCTCAATTGAATATTCCTCCCAGTCATACCTACGCTGAAGCCTTCCCCCAACGCAAAGCCGAAGTGGTACAACAGTTACATGAAGCCGGGAAAACGGTGGCGTTTGTTGGCGATGGACTGAATGATTCAGCGGCGTTAGCCTATGCTGATGTATCGGTATCCTTCCGGGATGGTTCGGATATTGCCCGTGAAACCGCTGATGTGGTGCTGATGCAGAATAATTTGCGGGGTTTAGTGGAAGCCATTGCGATCGCACGCAATGCTAAACAGATTATCCGCCAGAATACCAAGATTGTCGCTGTACCTAATTTATCCGGTTTAGCGATCGCGGCTACGGTGGGATTAAACCCAATGACAGCAACATTAATTAACAATGGCTCTAGTGTCATCGCTGGCGTCAACGGATTACGCCCTGCACTCAAAAGAGATAAAGCGGCGATTGATGTTGAAGCCACGAGCGACTAATTGGAGTTTTTCCGACTGTAGGGGCGGGTTTCACAATTATCTGATATTGTCACCCGGATGTGACTAAACCCGCCCCCATCTCCCCTGATTCCGTAGAAGGGCGGGTTTAGTTAAGTTAGCTGACACGACAGAACGTTATCGGTAAAACCCGCCCCTACAAACAGATTCCCCTGTTTCCCTGCTATCTCAACCTAAAAGTTTTCAATCTACTTTTGGAGGTGTTTTATGAGTTTATTCGATCTCGAAGATTTAGTCGAAGACATTGGCATTCCCGGTGTTCTTATCGGTATTGGCGCTGTGGTTCTTGCACCGATTTTTGGTCCGGCGTTGGCGAAAGCAGGCAAACCCGTTGCCAAAGCCGCGATTAAAGGTGGCATTGTGTTCTATGAAAAGAGCAAAATTGTCATGGCAGAAGCTGGCGAAGCTTTGGGCGATTTAGTGGCACAGAGTAAGGCAGAACTGGCGACAGAACAAGACGGGAATAGCATTGTTCAAGTGTCCAATCATCCGGAAACAAACTAACCTTGTATCCCTAGCATCATACGTTTACCGGGAGTGGTTGCTAGAATAACAGTTCCGGAAAAGTTTTTTGAATTAAGGAGGTACATTGTGGCTTTTAAAATAACTGATCTGTTTGAAGATCTGGGTGTTCCCGGTGTTGTGGCTGGTATTGGTGCCGTTGTTGCCGCGCCGTTGCTGATTCCGGCTGTTGCCAAGGTAGGTAAACCCGTTGCCAAAGCGATGGTCAAAGGTGGAATTGTCCTTTACGAAAAAGGTAAAGGGATGATGTCAGAAACGGGTGAGGTTTTTGAAGACATCGTGGCGGAAGCTAAGGCAGAATTAGCTGAACAAAAAAGCCAAGCTGAATTAGAACCCGCGCCGAATAGTGAAATCGGTTAATTCCTATTAACCCTGTAGAGACGTTGCATGCAACGTCTCTACAATGCACGGTGCAAAATTTATAATTGAGAATTAATTATGCTGATAACCAATAATTCCAAAATGCCAAAATTAAGGGAAACGACGCCAGAAATGGGTAGTTCACCTATTTATGCTGAACTTATCAGTCAAACCCCAGGGCGAGTGCGATTGCGGGTGGCTCCAGAGTATCGCCAATCTCAGGACATTGAACCGCTGATTAAGTTGTTGAATGAACGTCTAGAGATTTATCGGGTACGAGCTAATATCCACAGTGGCAGTATTACGATTTTTTACGCCCAAGATCACATTAACTTTGAGGGAGTTTGGGCGATTTTGCAGGATTTAGGGGTCACGTTTAGCCCGATTCCTGAACAAGAACCGAGACGTTTGGAAAAGGGTCAATCTGATGCGGCGGCGAGTGTAACTTATGCTGTCACTCATCTCAACCATCGCGTGAGACGGGCAACCGATGGGATAGTTGATATAAGATTTTTGATTCCGCTGGGATTTAGTGTTTTAGCGATAAGGCAATTAATCGTTAAGGGACTAATGATAGAAGCGATTCCTTGGTATGTTTTAGCCTGGTATTCCTTTGATAGTTTTATTAAGCTGCATTATACCAGCGAACCACAGGAATAGTTGCTCTTTTGTAGTTTGTAGTAAGGGCTTTAGCCCTATGTAGCCATATAGTAGCTGGCATCAGTTAGGATACATCAGAATGTAGTAGAGACGTTCCGGTGGAACGTCTCTTTTTCCTACGAACGTGGTTGAAACGGTGCATTCAGGTTATCGTGTAAAGGAGAGTTTAATGCCTGATAAACGGTGAACAAAATTAAGCAGGTTTGGCGGCAATTTTTCAATCCTGATGATTTATGGCAGCTTCTCAATACCGATGTCCGGGAATTAGGGAAACCGGGAGAAATTGCCGAGGCTGGCGCAGAGGTTTCCAAAGCTGGGTTAATTTAGTTGATAAAAATGGCAAAATTGATAAACAAGCAAACCCGGTTAATTTAGAACAGTGGGCAAAAGAACAGCTTACGAATCTGGATAAAAACGGTCAAGTCCTATTTATTCAAGCGGGACCCGGACGAGGAAAAAGTGTCTTTTGTCGCATATTTGCCAATTGGGTGCGAGAACATCTTCATCCCATCTGGACACCGATTATGATTCGACTCCGGGATATTGACGCCTTTGAAAACAATATCGAAAATACCCTCCGCGCTGCGGTTAAGGCAGATTTTGTTAAGAGTGATGACGGCTGGTTAACTGACCGCAATACCCGATTTTTATTCGTCCTGGATGGATTTGATGAATTGCGAATTGAGGGAAGAACCACAGGTGGAATTGAAAAGTTTCTCAAACAGGTGGGGAATTATCAAAGCAGTTGTCAGCACAATCTTTTTAGGGAAGCTATCACTAATATAGGGTTTTCCACCACAAGTACGGGAGAGCTAACCTCAGCGACAAAAACCTCAGCGTCACATACCGTGTTAGTTTATTACTCTCCACACCCACCAACCTCAACGGTATTACCTGGAATGAAAATACTCAATGGGAAAACGTGCAAGGATTAGAAACAGCCGAAAATGTGCCAGAAGCGTTAAAGCAACTGCTATCGCTTTCCTCACCCAATCCATCACCAGACGCGCCAAATTCATGAGCCGCTCAAATGCTGACCCATCCTAATGTTAAGACAACAGACAGGGAAGACGCGATCGCAGGCTGTGGGAGGGCGGGTTTTGTACGAAAGTTATCGGTTATGTTTTGATATGTTAGTCCCTAAACCCGCCCCTACAGATTAGGTTTACGATAGCGCGATTAATTTAGTCCGCGCAGGCGGACGAAAGTTTGTGTAGCTGCGATTTCCAATCGCCATTAGACTATGACCCATTAATTAATTGAGACAAAACCATAGATACACTGTAGGGTGGGCAATGCCCACCAACCTTAAGTCAGTACTATTCCTTAGGAGGGTTGTACCATTTAAATAAACAACCAAACTTGTAGTGGCGTGGCATACCTAATTTGATGGATTAACCTGACGCCCGGAAACCGTAGGGGCGCATGGCGTGCGCCCAATTCAATGGTAAAATATAGTCCACAATTTTAGCTGTGTCACACCGCCATCGTGAGGATAGCAAAGCGTAACGCACCATTACTCTCATTTGTTACCCATTCAAGGTAATTTCTTACCAGCCAACTTTTCTGGGCGCACGTCAGTGCGCCCCTACAAATCCCTCTTGCATGAGAAACTCTTTAGCCACCTCAGCCGGTTCGCGCTTCTTACCACTCACTTCATAATTCAATCGTCGCATCGTTTCATTCGTCAACTTGGGTGCTAACTTATTCAGCGCATCTCGAATTCCTGGATACTTCTCCAATGTTTTTTGACGCACCACTGGCGCAACTTGATAGGGCGGAAATAAGTTTTTATCATCCTCCAATACAACTAAATTAAATGCACTGATTTCACCATCGGAGCTAAACCCCACCACGACATCAGCTTGTCCTTCGGTTAAGGCTTTATATCGTAACCCCGGATCAGTCGGAATAAATTTTTTAAGTTGAAAATCCCCATACACTTGTTTTAACCCCGGTAATCCATCCTCACGTCCCTCAAATTCTGGTGGACCTACCAAAGTTAATTGACTTGCCTGAGCTACCATATCGGAAATTGTTTTAATATTGTATTCTTTCGCACCCTCCTGAGTCATCGCCAAAGCATTCGTATTATTCATCGGTGCAGGTTCTAGCCAAACCAGATTATATTTCTCTTGATAACTATCCGCCACCGTTTGATAAACCTGCTGTGGATCACTATTGGTAGGACGCTTTAACACCGTTAATAAAGCAGTCCCCGTATACTCTGGATATAAATCAATTTGACCACTTTCCAAACCCGCTTGCGCCACGGGTGTTCCGCCCAAGTTTAACTTGCGTTCGACTTCAAACCCTTGATTTTCAAGTACCAGCGCATACATTTCCCCTAGTATAAATTGCTCAGTAAAATCTTTCGATCCTACCTTAATCGCACTCCCACCCCCCTGACAAGCGATCGCGAATACCATCGTCAACAGGGCAAGTCCAATCAGGGTAACAGTTCGACGCATTCGGGGCATAAATCTACCAAGTCTCAACATTCTTGTATAGTATCAATAAATGGAGATAACTTTCTCCACTTATTACCGACAACTATCTATTTCAACACATTGACACAATGGTAGAACAGATCAGTTCCCGACTAAGCGGCTACTGATCCAAAACTGAGAGTGACAATCTCCCCTGAGCATCTTGTTTATGTAAAGTCCTGATGATAAGTGAGAAATGAGAAAGAATTGAAAAAGCTATACTGAATTTATAGTCATGCTGAACGCGATCGCGAATACTATGATTTGTCCTAAAACTTGGATGGCAGCTTCTTTAATCTCCTGGATAAGCCTAGTTTGCTTAAGTATTTCACAGCCAGCTCAAGCAGAGTCTTCACTTGTCACAAATTTTAAGAAGAGAGAAACTACAAATGAAGATTTGGTAAAGTGTGGCTATACCAAAGAAGAAATTACGTTAAAGATTCCGGATAAGGGAGTTTTGAATCAACTAAACATTACCCCAGGAAATCGGATGGAAAACTATGCCGCAACTCGTTGTCAAGGATACCGCCCGCCGATTCCGTTAATGGCGTTAATTCCTCAATCCACATTTGGCACAACTATCGCTGAATATCCAACCTTGTATTTTTATATTCCAGATGTAAGTGTAAAGAATGTTAAAGCCGAGTTTAGTTTCTATGATCAAACCTTAAAAACCATCATTTATGAAAAGGAAATTCCGCTACAAGCCAGTGATAGCATTATTGCCGTTGATCTAGCCAATGATCCAGATTTACCTCCCTTAGAGGTGGGCAAACCCTATTTCTGGTATTTCAGTATTATTTTCGATCCCTATGACCGGAGTGACAGCACCTATGTCGCCGGGTGGATACAACGAGTTACGCCAAATTCCCCCATTAATCAGGAATTAGACAGGGCTGCACCTAAGGCGAAGCCTGCTATCTATGCCAATCATGGGATTTGGTATGAAACCCTCGAAAGTCTAGTCCAGTTGCGTTGTGCGGAGCCGGAAAATTCTACTGTAGCATCAAATTGGCAATACTTATTGCAGCAAGTTGGATTATCCGACATTGCTAGAAAACCTTTAGCGCAATGTCATTCAGCCCTAATAGCGGATCAGTTTTCGGAATCTACAGAGTAACCTAAGTATAGGGGAGCACAGGGAATGAATCCAATGAAGCGCTAAGCTAATCTGGAATCATTCTTGCCAGATTTATTAAAATTAATACTATGGCTTGGGTATTTTCAGGACGATTAAAGGTTGAGCGGATAACGGTTGCGATCGCGAATTTGCCGCCGTCATTGCAAGGAACTAAACTGGTACAGCTTAGTGATTTACATTATGATGGTTTTCGCCTGTCGGAAGCGATGCTGGCTGAGGCGATTGAGGTGAGTAATCAGGCTCAACCGGATTTAGTTGTGTTAACTGGAGACTACATCACCTATCAGCCAGAACCGATTCATCAACTGGTACGGCGATTAAAATACTTGGAAAGTCGTGCGGGAATCTATGCGGTACTGGGAAACCACGACATTTACCACCACCAAGCCAAAACCACAGTTACCGAGGCGCTAACCCAGATTGGTGTGCGCGTTTTATGGAATGAAATTGTCTATCCTTTAGGCAAAGGATTAGCCTTGGTAGGATTAGCGGATTTTTGGTCCAGTGAATTCAATCCCGCCCCGGTGATGAACCAAATCGATCCTCAAATACCCCGTATTGTCTTATCTCATAACCCGGACACGGCTGAACCCTTGCAGAAATGGCGCATCGATTTACAGTTATCAGGTCATACCCACGGAGGTCAAGTTGTGATTCCTGGATTTGGACCTGCGGCGTTATTGCTACCCATCCTGCGACTACTTATTCCTCGACCCCTGCACAAGTGGATTCCCTTTCTGAGAGAATGTTATCGAGTGGTCGATCATTGGGAATGGGGACAAGGAATGCATCAGGTTGGTGCAAATCGTATGTATGTGAATCGTGGGTTAGGAACTTATGCACCCGGACGTCTATTTTGTCCGCCAGAAGTTACCATTATTACTTTAGAGAGGGAATAGGCAAGAGGGAACAGGGAATGGGCAAACAAGTATTGTTTACAATCAATAGAAACAGGTAACTAATATGTTGGGGTTCATTCGGTCAGATTTGGCTCAATTTACGGCTTACACTCCTAATCCAGGGGGAGATTCGGGTAAGCCAATCCTATCGTGCGATCGCGTGGATGCGAATGAAAGTCCTGATGATTTGCCCGTTGAGTTAAAAGAAAAGCTAGCATGGACATATCAACACGAGATTGAGGCGAACCGCTATCCCGATGGTTCTCATCAAGCCCTAAAAGATGCGATCGCGCAGTATGTGACTGAATCGGCTGCTCTAGAAACACCCGTAACCTCTAGCCAAATCTCAGTGGGTAATGGTTCGGATGAACTGATTCGTTCTCTATTAATTACCACCTGTTTACGGGGAGAAGGTTCAATTCTCGTCGCCAATCCCACATTCTCCATGTACGGGATTCTGGCGCAAACCTTGGGTATTCCTGTGGTTACAGTTGAGCGTTGTTCGGATAACTTTGAGATTAACCTAGGCGAAGCCCAACGCGCGATCGCTCAATCAGAACATCCCCCTATCCGTGTAGTTTTCGTTGTTCACCCCAACTCCCCCACTGGCAATTCTCTCACACCGGCTGAACTCAAATGGTTGCGAAGTTTACCTGATCATATTTTGGTGGTGATTGATGAGGCATACTTTGAATTTAGCCAAACCTCTGTCGTTAACGAATTAGCGCAGCATCCAAACTGGGCAATTCTGCGAACCTTTTCCAAAGCCTTTCGCTTAGCCGCCCATCGGGTAGGATACTGCATCGCCCACCCAGAATTAATTGCCGCATTAGAAAAAATGCGCTTACCTTATAATTTACCCAGCTTTTCCCAAGCCGCCGCCCTTATCGCCCTGACTCACCGCGATCAACTCTTAGCCACGATTCCCCAAATTATTGCCGAACGCGATAAATTATTAGCTGCATTATCAGAGTATCCCGCGTTACAGGTTTGGTCGAGTTCTGCCAATTTTATTTATATTCGCCCTCGCCAACTTGAACAAAATAGCTTAAGTCAGATAGTTCAACAGATGAAAGCCCAAGGTACAGTAATCCGAAATACAGGTGGCGGATTACGAATTACTGTGGGTTCTCAACAAGAGAATCAGCGCACCTTAGAACGATTGTACCAAACGTTTGAGAAGGATTCGCATTCCGGTTATTCTTGACAATCCGCGCTAAATTTATTAAAGCATTGTTTAAGTTACCAAGTAGACTTCAATGCCGTCAGCTAAAACAGCAGGAACCCCGCGCTCTGGCGAAGCCGAGCGTCGGGAGGAATGCGAGTCCGGCGTAGGAACGGAGCCGGACAATAATCTATCGGACATACAGACAGCCTCTTTCTGATGAGATACAATAGGGCTATGA
>NZ_JAVKEW010000202.1:0-4973 GCF_040226375.1 Coleofasciculus sp. G2-EDA-02
AAGTTGCAGTCTAAGGTAGAATCTGTCATGCTGAGCAAAACGCAGTGAAACGGAGTGACGCGAAGCATCTGCCCAGATTCTGACGCTCGTTCCTCGCTATCGCGCAAGCGTCACGCTTCGCTCTTCCTAGACATGATAGAACGCAACTTGGTATGACATCCTCCCCCAGCTGAAAGCACGGGGATTCCCTACCAGTTATTTAAGCCTCTAAATTCCAGCTAGTCGAATATATCCCACTCAGAATCTATTAGTTTAGATGTACAAATCCTGTAAGCGGTGGCTTTGGCAATGGCGTGGCGTTTGGATAGTTAGCCCAACGGTTACAGCTTTGATCATTCTCCTG
The DNA here is from genome assembly GCF_040226375.1 of Coleofasciculus sp. G2-EDA-02. Taxonomy (NCBI): domain Bacteria; kingdom Bacillati; phylum Cyanobacteriota; class Cyanophyceae; order Coleofasciculales; family Coleofasciculaceae; genus Coleofasciculus; species Coleofasciculus sp. G2-EDA-02. Next base: position 344 of record NZ_JAVKEW010000202.1, read on the forward strand.
CGGTGGACTGGGATGCTGCAAAATTGGGAATGGACAGCTTATGACCAATATATGCGTTGGCGTCCCTCTGAACCCTTGGATCAGCGAATTGCGATCGTGGGGATTGATGAGGCGGACGTGAAAAAAATTGGGCAACTTTCTCGATCGATTCTTCCGGATCAGATTTATGCCCAAGCTATTGCTAAACTCAAAACTCATAACCCTAAAGCTATTGGTCTAGATGTTTATCGGGATTTACCCGTACAACCGGGTCATCAGGAATTAGTTCGCATCTTTGAAACAACCCCCAATCTGGTGGGGATTGAGAAAGTGGTTGGGGATAAGCGTCAGGATGCTGTCGCCGCCCCCCCAGTGTTGAAAGCGAAAGGGCAAGTGGGCGCTAATGATGTCATCTTTGATGCCGATACTAAAGTCCGACGCGCACTCTTACAAGTTGAAAATGCCAATGGAAATGTGATTCCCAGTTTCGGATTCTATCTAGCACTTCTCTATCTTGATGCTCAAGGAATTAGCCCCCAACCAATACCAGGCGAACCCAATACCTGGCAGTTAGGAAAAAGCACGTTTTCTCGCTTCAAAAAAAATGATGGGGGTTATGTCCGCACGGATGACGGTGGCTACCAAATCTTATTGAATTATCGAGGTAGCAAGGAACACTTTGAGACTATCTCATTGCATGATCTGCTTGAGGATCGTATCCCTTCAGATTGGGGACGCGATCGCATTATTCTGATCGGCTTTGTGGGTGAGAGTTTCCAAGACTGGATTTTTACACCCTACAGTAGCAGTTGGTTCGCTTTGCCCGAACGTATGTCTGGAGTAGAGTTGCATGCCAATCTTACCAGTCAAATCCTGAGTGCCGCGCTACAAGGGCGTTTTCTAGTTCAAACATGGTCCCAACTCCAAGAAAACCTGTGGATTTTTTTCTGGTCTACTGTAGGCGCTATTTTAACCTGGCAGGGACGGTATCAGGTGAACCAGCGACAAGCATCTGTACAACGCTTTTCAGGACTGATCCTGGCAGGGGGTATCGTGGCGGGTAGTAGTTATGGAGCGTTTTTAATCGGATGGTGGATTCCCGTGGTTCCGCCTCTGCTGGCTTTATCGGGTTCAGTGATGGCTATCACCAGTTACCTTGCCCATCAAGTGGCTAAAATCCGCGAAACCTTTGGACGCTATCTCACCGCTGAAGTTGTTGCGAATGTCTTAGAAAACCCTTCAGGGGCTAAACTCGGTGGTGAACGGCGCACGATTACTATTTTAACGTCGGATTTAAGGGGGTTTACTGCCCTGACTGAACGTTTAACGCCAGAAGAGGTGGTGAACATTCTCAACTTTTATTTTGGCACGATGACGGATGTTATTACTCAATACCAAGGCACAATTGATGAGTTTCTTGGGGATGGAATTTTAGTTCTTTTTGGTGCGCCGACGCTTCGTGAAGATGACGCCCGCCGCGCGATTGCTTGTGCAGTGGCGATGCAGTTGGCAATGACATCTGTAAATGAACGCATGAAGCTTCTGGGTTTACCGCCGTTGACTATGGGCATTGGTATTAATACAGGAGACGTTATCGTTGGAAATATTGGGTCATCGAAACGGACGAAATATGGAGTGGTGGGCTCTCAGGTTAATTTAGCCTATCGCATCGAATCCTATACGACAGACAGTCAAATTCTGATTTCTCAGTCTACTCTAAATGCGGCTGGATCTGGGGTGAGAATTGATGGAAAGATGCGGGTTCAACCTAAGGGATTGCCCAAGCCTATTCCGATTTATGAAGTGGGGGGAATCGGCAAACCTTACTTCTTGTTTTTAACTAAACCTGAAGAACAATTTATGCCCTTGGTCGAGCCGATTCCTTTACACTACACTTTTTTGGATGGCAAGCATGTCAGTGATCTATTTTTTCGGGGAACTTTAGTAAAACTTTCTGCCAAAGGTGGCGAGATTCGCTCAGAACAAGTCATGGCTCCTTTGACAAATATCAAGATTAATTTACTTGTTGATGATCGGTTAATTTCGGTGAGTGAGGATATCTATGCCAAAGTGTTAGATAAACCTAGTGATAAGAATTACTTTTATATTCACTTTACGTTTTTACCGCCGAATGTAGAAACGATGCTATCCAATCATTATAAATTACTTCGTCAACTTCAGGACGAAAGTCAGGAACAGGGAACAGGGAACATAAAATAGAATTTCCTCTATTTTATGATTTACCTAAAAAATAGGCGTTCCCTTGAGAATAGGGGTAGGTTTACCTAAGTAAAACCCTTGGGCATAATCTACACCTAACACCTGCAATCGTTCCAGAATTGCCACATTTTCGACGTATTCGGCAATGGTCTTAATTTGCTTCGCCTTAGCCATTTGTACAATAGCAGAGACAATGGCTTCAGAGATGGGATTGTACACTACATCCCGCACAAACATACCGTCGATTTTGACAAAATCTAAGGGTAATTCCTTGAGATAGGCTAAACTCGACATACCTGTACCAAAATCATCCAAGGCAAACTGACAACCTAGGTTTTGCAAGCGCTGGATAAATTTCCGGGTTTTGTCCAAGTTGGCTAATGCTACCGTTTCGGTAATCTCAAAGACTAAACTGCTGGGGGGAACAGGATGGTTGATCACGGCATTTTCGAGAAAGTTTAGAAAGCTGTCATCGTTAACACTGGAACCGGAAAGGTTAAATGCAATAATACACCCACAATAATAATCCCTTGCCCAACAGCCCATACATTTGCTAGGGTGGTAAATGCCATTGAAAAATGATTCCAGAACCCAACGATCAATAGATGGCATTAATCCTGATTTTTCGGCACAGGGAAGAAAATAGTTGGGTGGGATGATCCTGCCATCTTGTCCCACCATTCGGATTAAAATTTCCTTGTGAACATGACCCTCTTTTTCACCCTGACGGAGAGGGAAAATCGGTTGAAAGTATAAGCAAAAACGATCTTCTATAAGGGCAGTTCGTAATGCTTGACTACTGGTTGATTCTTGACAGAGATTTTCTCGCACATTTTTCACCTCCAATTTGCCACCTGCTTCTGTTTACCCCAATGCTACCAGAAAGGTGGTTATAGAACAGGTAGGGATAACAATTAAGCGTGAATGAGGGGAGAAACAAACTGATGTCGCAATCCTAAATGAGTTAGGAAATCTTCTGTTGCCAGTTAAGAGTTCCTTTGACTCACCGAAATGCTGCCGACTCAAGTCGAATCGCTATAGGTTATTGTTGGGATAAGCGTTTAACAGTTGCACCTCCTAAGCGCTGATCCGCATCTTCCAGTAAAGTAGGAATTGTATCAGCATGGGGACTCCGGTGTAAACATGGCTGAAGATTGAATTTTCCGATTTTATCGGCTTTAGCACCCGGAAACCAGTGTCCCGCATTGGTTAAGAGGTTGTAACGCATTTTAGCGTATTCAACCATATCATAGGCGATCGCTAAATTTCTCAGCCACAAAATTACCGGGATATTCACTCCACCAGGGGTGTCCTCGTGGCTGGGTAAACCGATGTGCCAGGTTTTGAACCAGTCTTCACCGAGTCGTGCGATCGCGGCTTCTTCTAATCGTGCGACAATGGGGGGTAATACTTCATCAACCTGATCCAATAATTTAACCGCTTTCAAGTGTTCATCAAAATCACTGGGGCGGGATGCACCTAAACTTAAGGTATGTACCTGGGGATGGGAAAGGCAAAATAAGTCATTAAATACTATTGGACTCAACGGTTGACAGAGTTCAACTAACCGTTGCGGCGGTTTATACAGCATTCCTCCTTTATCCGACGGACTAATAATAAAAACGCCCATATCGTGACGGGTGGCGGCTTCAATCGCCGACCAATTAAACTGATTGATGTAGTACCAGTGCAGATTTACATAATCAAACTGATCCGTTTCAATCGTTTTGATAATTAAATCAGTAGCGCCGTGGGTAGAAAAGCCAATAAACCGCACTTTGCCTTGGGCTTGCAACTGACGAGCCACATCCAGACAGCCCCCAGGACGAATGCTATCATGGAGTAATTGAGGCGTGTTTATTCCATGGAGTCCGAGTAAATCAACATAGTCCAGTTTCAGGAATTTCAATGATTGTTCAAACTGACGCCGAAATTCTTTGGGATCTGATTTAGGACTAACTTTTGTCTGGACAATTAATTGGTCACGGAGAAATCTAGGCAAAATCTTGCCTAACTGCATTTCTGACGTGCCGTAACCCCGCGCCGTTTCAATATGATTAATGCCGACTTCAATCCCTCGACGAATCGTTGTGTCTAAGTTTTGTTGATTATCTTTAGGAATTAACCAGGCGGGCATATCTTTCCATTTAAATTGATATCGCATTCCGCCGCAGGAGAGTACTGGCATTTGTAGTTCGGTACGCCCAAATCGTCTGTACTGCATCATAAGTATGATTAGAAGTCGCTGAAGTCCAGATTCTGTGAACTAACTCCGGGTTGACTAACCCCTTTATCAATGGATAATTAATAATTGATAATTGACAATTGATTAATTGGGTCTAAGACCTCTTCGTTTACGAAGAAATTAAAAAAGATTTTCCTTAATTTCAATCCTCTTCTTTTAAGGAGAGATCATTATCCATTGTTCATT
>NZ_JAVKEW010000203.1:0-34249 GCF_040226375.1 Coleofasciculus sp. G2-EDA-02
GGACAGGGAGCGCGTGTAAGACCTCTTTGAGGCAGTGTGCGTAGAGCTGTCAACCCCAATCAGCGACTCTAGGCGTTTGGTAGCTAACCCCCTAGGGCGTGGTGAGGAATCGCCGTCCTTGTAGGGCGGTGAGGATGTCAAATTATTAATCTAGGCAACTTTCACGTTTATCGCAATTGGCGAGAAGACCTCAACTAACCCTCGACAGGTATAGTTGGGCAGAATGTTAAATTAATCGGTAGACCCTTACTATCTAATAGTAAGTAGTTACCCGGCGTCACAGTACCCAGGAGGGAGGGTGAATATGTGGACAGTCTTGGTGAACCAATTTGTAGGGTCATATATTCCTCATGGACATTGTTATCTTTGGCAGCCAAGACTGGTATGGCTTCATCTATTGTCCGATTCGTTAACCGCACTGGCTTACTATTCGATTCCGGTAACCTTAGTTTACTTCGTCCACAAGCGGCAGGATTTGCCCTTTGATTGGATGTTTTGGTTGTTTAGTGCCTTTATCTTAGCCTGTGGTACTAGCCATATTATGGGTGTGTGGACGCTGTGGCATCCCGATTATTGGGTCAGTGGAGGCATCAAAGCAATCACCGCGATCGTTTCCCTGTCTACAGCCGTACTGCTGGTGCAATTAATTCCCAAAGCCCTAGCATTACCCAGTCCGGCTCAACTCGAAGCCGCCAATCGCCAACTTGAACAAGAAATCAGAGAGCGCAAAACGGCAGAAACACAATTACAGCATACCCTAAAACGCCTCACCTTTCATGTGGAAAATTCTCCATTGGCGGTAATTGAGTGGGATAGTGACTATCGAGTGCAGCGCTGGTCTCCACAAGCAGAACAAATGTTTGGCTGGACAGTTGAGGAAGCCGTAGGTCGGCAAATTGATGAGTTGCAACTTATTTTTGACGACGATAGGGACGCGGTAAACGTGGTCATGAAGAATTTATTTGACGCTAGGACTCCCCGTTGTATTTGTTGCAATCGCAACTACACTAAAGAGGGTTCGGTCATTGATTGTGAATGGTATAATTCAGCGCTTTGCGATGATGACGATAATTTAGTCTCAATTTTGTCCTTGGCTCTGGATATTACCAGTCGCAAGCAAGCGGAAACTGCGCTTGTGCAAGTCAATGCGGAATTAGAACATCGAGTAGAAGAACGAACCACTCAATTACAGCAACTTAATCATAATTTAGAACAGGAACGCCAGCAACTCCGACAAATTATTACCGTTGCACCCGTGGCGATGGCAATGTTTGATCGTAAAATGCGCTATTTGGCTCACTCTCAACAGTGGCTCACCGCTTATGGTTTAAACGAACAATCCCTGATCAATCGATGCCACTATGATATATTCCCAGATCTACCAAAACTTTGGCAAGAAGACCATCAACGGGCGTTACAAGGAGAGATTATTACCAAGAATGAAGATGTCTGGCAACGGGCTGATGGTACGACAATTTATGAACATTGGGCAATTCATCCCTGGTATACCCCAACTGGGGAAGTTGGCGGAATTGTACTTGCCTGTTTTCCAATTAATGAGTTAGTAGAAGCGCGAGAAGCGGCTTTAGCAACGGCACGGCTCAAGTCTAAATTTCTGGCAAATATGAGTCACGAAATCCGCACTCCGATCAACGGTGTCTTAGGGATGATGCGGTTACTCTTGCAAACGCCTCTAAACCCGCAACAAGTTAATTACACTCGAACGATCGAAAGCTGTGCTAAACATCTGCTCACGGTGATTAATGATATTCTTGATGTTTCTAAACTAGAAGCCGGTAAAATGCTTTTGGAGCAGATCGACTTTAGCTTAGAAAGTTGCCTGGATTCTGTGATTGATGTCTTAGCAGTACAGGCAGAGGCAAAGGGGTTAGAATTAGCAATCCTGGTTGAACCTAATGTTCCTCGGCAGTTACAGGGTGATCCAGGACGTTTACGTCAGATTCTGTTGAATCTGGTGGGTAATGCAATTAAGTTTACGGATGCAGGGGAAGTTGTGGTGCGGGTAGCGGTCAGTGGGCATCAACCCACAGATACCTTATGCCAATCTTCGATTACACTGCTATTTGCTGTTACTGATACCGGAATTGGCATTAGCGCGGCTGATCAATCCAAGTTGTTTCAAGCATTTTCCCAAGTAGAGGCTTCAACAACGCGGCGCTATGGGGGAACGGGTTTGGGACTGATGATTTGTCAGCAACTGGTTGAGTTGCTGGGGGGTAAAATTGGGGTTGAGAGTGAGATAGGTCAAGGCTCAACGTTTTGGTTTACCGTACCCGTTAAGACACAACCGCTACCGCCCGCCCAAGCCGTTCCCTGGGCACTACGCCAGCTCAAAATCTTGGTAACAGCAGAAAATGCGACAACTCGCCAAACCGTGCGATCGCTTGTGGAAGCGTGGGGGATGCAGATTGATGAAGCCACGGATAGTACCAGTACTATGGATGCCTTACGGAATGCGGTGACGCGATGCCATCCCTATGATGTAGCTATTCTGGATTTGCAACTCCCTGGGAGTCAGGGTGAATGGATTGTGCCGATGATTCGCTGTAATCCCAGTTTGGCTTCCACTAAATTGATTGTGATGACAACGATGCATCAACTTGATGCGGTGCAAGAGTTGGAGTCGATGGATATTTTGGGCTACTTGATTAAACCTGTGAAAGCGTCACAGCTATGGGAGAGTCTATTGGGTACGGTGACGCCTGAGAAAGATCTGGAGAATTGGCAAGCTATTATCCATCAACCCACTCGTCTTAATCACCCATCCAACTTGAAAATTTTACTGGTTGAAGATCATCCAGTGAATCAAACTGTGATTCTCAACCAGATGCAAATGCTGGGTTATGAACCTGAGTGCGCCAGTAACGGCTCAGAGGCTCTGGCTAAATTACAAGCCGAATCTTACGATATTGTGTTTATGGATTGTCAGATGCCTGTCTTGGATGGTTATGATGCGACTCGTGAGTTACGACGCCAAGAAGGGTCAAATCGTCATACGATTGTGATTGCTTTAACGGCTAGTGCCATAGAGAGCGATCGCGAAAAATGTTTGGCGGTGGGGATGGATGACTTTCTCACTAAACCTTTTGAGCAAGCTACCTTACAGGCAATGATCGAACGTTGGGCAAAGTCAGGGGAAGCTGAGGGAGCTGGGGGAGCTGGGGGAGCTGGGGGAGCTGGGGGAGCTGGGGGAGCTGAGGGAGCTGGGGGAGCTGGGGGAGCTGGGGGAGCTGAGGGAGCTGAGGGAGCTGGGGGAGCAGGGCGAGCTGAGGGAGCTGAGGGAGCAGGGGGAGCTGAGGGAGCAGGGGAAGAGGAAATTAATTCGAGTCGTTTGGCGTCTACAGACTTCTACCTTGATGACACCTTATTCGATACAGAACGTCTAGAGGTGATCTCCAGAGGTCAAATCATCCTGCAAAAGCAACTCATACAAGCCTTTATGAAACATACTCAACCAGGACTCGAACAAATGTATCATGCTCTCCAGATTCAAGATTTCGAGATGATTGAGCAACAAGCGCATCGGCTCAAGGGTGCGAGTGCGAATATTGGCGTGCGACTCATTCCCAAAATCGCCGCCCAATTAGAGCAACAGGCGCGGGACAAAAGCTTAATCGGTGCAAATGAGCGACTGGAATCTTTAAAACGACAATTAGAGAAAGTGCAAACGTTTCTGCGTGGCACAGTAAATTTGAGGTAGGATGGGCAAGATGAAGCAAAGTCCATGTAGGGACGGGTTTAGGGATCAATCTTGATTATTTCCCTTGATTGGGATATCAAACCAGCCCTCTTGCCACAATCTGTCCAAACAATGTTCATTCGATAATCTGCAGCTCGCACATTTTGATCCGCTTGCCAGACACCCAGTATGCCAAGTTGCGATCGCGTCTGAAGCAGGTTCTTGAACTGGATTAGGATAGCCATTCATCAATGTCTTTTGAGCGTGTTGCTTCAACAAGTTGACGCCAAATAGACAAGCCAGACTTGCCCTAACTATCTAGAGGCAATGGGCAAGAAAACTTTTTAGGACAGTCGAAAAAAAATGAGGCAGTATTCCTCACTCACAATTGTTTCTTATCTCATCGGTCCGACGCTAATTATCTTCAGCCATATCGGCTCGTTGCTAGTTCTAGTGACTGGCTTATCCTGGGGCGCTGTGGTATGGATCATATTGTTATATGTAATCCGTATGCTGGCAACGACGAGCATCTACCATCGACTGCTCACCCACAAAAGCTATCAGGCTCCTGCTCCAGTTCTATGGGTGGGATGTATTGTGGGGGCGGCGGCGGGGCAGATGGGTCCTAGTTGGTGGAAAGCGCACCATGTAGCCCATCATCAACATGTTGAGCAAGATCTCGATCCCCATTCCCCTTATACACCGATGCAGGGGATTGGAGGATTCTATTGGTCTCAAGGGGGTTGGCTCTTATCCCCCCGGTTCTTTCCTGACAAGCTGCCGATGGATGTTGAGAATGATGCCATTTTAAGGTTAATTGACCGTTTGCATTTTATACCTTTAGTGGCACTTGGGGCGATTTCCTATTTCATCGGTGGTGTCGAATATCTGGGTGCATTTTTTCTCAGCACAACTCTGCTTTTCCATGGCGTGCAAACTGTCAACTCCCTTTGCCATATTGTGGGTAAACAACCGTTTATCACCGACGATCTCAGTCGAAATAATCAGTTGGTTGCATTTCTAACTTTGGGTGAAGGCTGGCACAATCTCCATCATGCTTTTCAGTCCTCCAGTCGCCATGGTATCACTATTCGTTCGGGAAAGATTGTCTATCTTCCAGACCCCACATTTAGCTTCATTAAAGTGCTTGAGTTCCTCAAGTTAGCGTCGAAGCTGAGACTGCCGACTGAAACGAATCTTCTGGCGCGTTCTAAGGAGCAAATTTTTCCGCATTTAGAGTTGCTAGCTGCTGTAAAAACCTCGGTAGATTCTTAACGGTTGAATATTAACTAGACACGGCATTTGCGGTTGCTATAAATAGCAGAGACGTAGCCGACTACGTCTCTACAATATTGTCGCTGGAAGTTAACTCACCACCGACGGTTGTTTATTAAAGAACGCTTCGCGCACTTGTTCCGCCATTTGGGAAGGCGTTAACCCTAAAGCGGCTTTCGATTCATCGGGTTTAGCATGGTCTACTAACTTATCAGGTACACCAAACCGCTTCACTGGCACCAAAACATTATTGTCCGATAACGCTTCAGCCACGGCTGACCCAAAGCCCCCCATTAAGCACCCTTCTTCTAAGGTGACAACCTTACCAATTCGCTGCGCTAGGGGCAAAATCAACTCCGTATCCAAAGGCTTGACAAAACGAGGATTAACCACGGTTGCTTCAATTCCGTGTTCGCTCAAAATCTCCGCCGTTTGCAATGCCGGATAGACCATGGAACCATAGCCAATCAGCAGTATATCATCGCCATTGCGGAGAATTTCGCCCTTGCCAATGGGTAGGGCTTCCCATCCTTCCTCCATTAAGGCAACTCCATAACCATTACCCCGTGGATAACGCATGGCAATGGGTCCATCGGTGTAATTCACACCCGTTACGATCATCCGTTGCAGTTCAGCTTCATCTTTGGGTGCCATGATCACCATATTGGGAATGCAGCGGAGATAGGCAATATCATACATGCCTTGGTGTGTAGGACCATCGGCACCGACAATACCGGCGCGATCTAAGCAGAAGAACACGGGTAGGTTTTGAATACATACATCATGAATGATCTGGTCATAAGCCCGTTGCAGGAAGGTGGAGTAAATTGCAGCCACGGGTCGCATTCCTTCGCAAGCCAGCCCTGCGGCTAGGGTAACAGCGTGCTGTTCGGCAATTCCGACATCAATGTATTGTTTGGGCAGTTTTTCCTGAAGTTTGGTTAACCCTGTCCCCGTCGCCATAGCGGCGGTAATGCCGATAATTTTGGGATTGTTTTCGGCTAATTTGACCAAAGTGTGGGCAAAGACTTTGGCATAGCTAGGGGGTTTAGGCTTGCTGGATGGAATAGCTTTGCCGGTGGCTAAATCAAAAGGGCTTTGGGCATGATAGCCGACTTGGTCTTGTTCTGCGATCGCGTAACCCTTTCCTTTGGTTGTCACCACATGCACCAAGACAGGAGCTGAATAGGTGTGTGCCGCTTTGAACGTCGAAATCAAGTCTTCTAAGTTATGACCATCCACAGGTCCCATGTAGGTAAAACCTAGTTCTTCCAAAACCGCCCCTACCTTGGGTACAGCTAACCGCTTCATCCCCTCTTTTACCCGCTGCAATTCTGGGGTCAAGGATTCCCCAAACAAGGGAAAATTCTTGAACTGTTCCTCTAAATTATCCGCTAAGAACTGCATCGGCTTACTCAGGCGCACTTTGTTCAGAGAACGGGAAATCGCGCCCACGTTGGGAGAAATGGACATTTCATTATCATTGAGTACCACCAACAGTCGGGTGTTAGGTAAATGTCCAGCATGGTTAATCGCTTCTAATGCCATACCCCCCGTCAAGGCACCATCCCCAATCACCGCTACTGTCTTGAAATTTTCCCCTTTGAGATCTCGCGCCAGCGCCATCCCCAAGGCGGCGGAAATACTGGTAGACGCATGACCCGCACCAAAGTGATCAAACTTACTCTCACAGCGCTTGAGGTAACCAGCAACCCCATCCTTTTGCCGTAGGGTGTAAAAGCGATCATAGCGTCCCGTAATCATCTTATGGGGATAGGCTTGGTGACCGACATCCCAAATCACCTTATCCCGATCCAAGTCGAGTGTCTGATATAATCCCAGGGTCAGTTCGACAACCCCTAACCCAGGACCTAAATGACCACCGCTTTTGGCTACAGTTTGCAGATGCCGTTCCCGAATTTGACGGGCAATTTCCTCAAGTTGACGAATCGACAAACCGTGTAGCTGGTTCGGATGGGTAATTTCACTGATATTCATATCGTCGTAATCTTCTTTAAATCTCTACTGGATATTATTTGCCTATTTGATAGTCTAAAGTATGAGATGTACCCAGCGCAGCCTTTTTCTTTGGTCTGTGTTGGAAGACGGCGTGGGCTTAGAGATGTCTTGAATAAGACACTCAGAGTTTTCCGGCAAGATTGAATTTGTCTAAACTCCAGTACCAAAGAGAGGGTACTTAAGCCCCATGTAGTATGACAGGTTAGCAGGGACTGTCTACCTCTTGGAGATCTTCTGCCGCTATTGATCGGGTGCAGCGCCAATTACTCGGAAGTGCGGAGGGCCATCCCATCCGCAGGGCTTCTGGACAGACGCTGTGTATGGTAAGCTGACAGTCAATAAGCTGGAACCCCTCCTTTTCCACCTGCTTCATTGCCTGTTTTAATATCGAATCATTCTTAAATTCAATGGTCTGGTTACACTGAATGCACACCAGATGATGGTGATGATTAGGGAACGGCTGATTCAGTTCGTAGTGTTTATGTCCTTCGGCTAACTCCAATTCCCGCAGGATACCCATGCGAGCCATCAACTTGACGCTGCGATAAATTGTGGATAAACTAATTGGCTCTCCCCGCTTCTCCAGCAAATGGAAGAGTTCCTCGGCGCTGAGATGGTTTCCTCGGGGAAGGTTCTGAAAAACGTGGAGAATCGTTTCTCGCTGCGGCGTTAACCGCCAACCCCGGGAATTGAGTTCAGCTTTAAGTGAAGCGGCTGTATACGGAGGCATAATCACCCTCTCAAAAAAACCCGATTATTGACAATGATAGTGACTGACGCTACCTATTTGCAAGAAAATCGGTTAATTGAGAATAAATTGCACGAACGGATTGGTCATAAGTCATTCATCATTCGTCCTAGGTTAGGGAGCAGGGAACGGTAAGGTAGAATTTTGGGTTAATTCCCCCACCTCCCACACCTCCCCTGCTTCCCTTTTGCGATCGCTGGAAACTACAATTGAAGTAGAGGGGTTTGCATGGTTCCCGTCATGGCAGGTATCAATTAAACAAAGAATATTGCTTTCCATGGGAAAAATCCTACCAATTAACTTTTGTCATGACCCTACCCTAGCTATAGCAGCGATTCGCTTGCTCCAGCCATTCTCTCCCCTCAAGCCAGATTGCTGTCACTGACCCCCAACAGCTCAGACAAGATAATGTCCAAATTCGATTCCTATTTAAGATGTTCTTTTTGTGGTAAGTTCTCGGAACAGGTTAATAAGTTGATTGCTGGTCCGAGCGTTTTCATTTGTGATGAATGTGTAGAACTGTGCAACCAAATTTTAGAGGAAGAACTGCTACAATCTCATGGAGAAAGCCTCAACTACCCATCCTTAACCGCAGATCACCCTTATCCACAACCCGACTATTCCCCTCGTAAAACCCGGTATCACTTGCTCAAGCCGATTGAAATTAAACAAGCGCTAGACCAGTATGTCATTGGTCAAGACCAAGCGAAAAAAGTTCTCGGTGTCGCAGTTTATAATCATTACAAACGCCTTAACCTGGTTCAAAATAATTATGACTCCAGTGGATTGGATGACAACATCACCCTGCAAAAGTCCAACATCTTATTAATTGGTCCGACGGGTTGCGGTAAAACCCTTTTAGCTCAAACTCTCGCCAACCTGCTTAATGTTCCCTTTGCCATGGCTGACGCCACAACGCTGACAGCAGCAGGTTATGTAGGGGATGATGTGGAAAATATCCTGCTGCGACTTTTACAGGTGGCTGACTTCGATATAGAATCTGCTGAGCAAGGCATTGTTTATATTGATGAAATTGATAAGATTACGCGCAAGAGTGAAAATTCCTCAATGACGCGGGATGTTTCCGGTGAGGGCGTTCAACAAGCCTTGCTGAAAATACTAGAAGGAACTGTGGTTAATGTACCGCCCCAAGGAGGGCGCAAGCATCCCTATCAAGAGTTTATTCAACTGGATACGAGTAATATTCTATTTATCTGTGGAGGGGCTTTTGTCGGGTTAGAGCAAATCATTGAGCAACGCATAGGAAAACGTTCAATGGGCTTTGTTCAACCGAGTCAGACGCCTTCGCCCCAACTGTCTTCATCGGAATTGTCCAAACACTTAGAACCGGACGATTTAATCAAATTTGGGGTGATTCCAGAAATCATTGGGCGGTTACCGGTGATTACCGCTGTGGAATCCCTGAATGAAGACTCCTTAGTGGAAATCTTAACCCAACCCCGCAACGCCTTGGTCAAGCAGTACCAAAAACTCTTGAAAATGGATAACGTGCGCCTGGAGTTTCACCCAGAAGCTCTACGCGCGATCGCACAAGAAGCCTTTCGCCGCAAAACTGGGGCTAGGGCGTTGCGGGGAATTTTAGAGGAGGTGATGTTAGAAGTTATGTACGAGGTGCCCTCGCGCAAAGATATTACCCGTTGCGCCATTACCCGCGAGATGGTTGAGAAGCGCTCCGCCGCCGAATTGTTAGTCCATCCCTCTTGGTTACTTAATCCTGAATCAGCTTGAGGATAGGGAACAGGTAACAGGGAACGATTGTATGTATGTAGTGCGATCGCGATTGTTTATAGAGTCAAATATATCAACGATTGGGCGCACTTTGGTAAGAGGGCGCACGTCGGTGCGCCCCTACAGGCGGACACATTTTTCCATGGTAAAATAATACAAAAAAAAGGCGCGATCGCAAACTTTTTATCTTCCTCCACAATGGCTTAAAAGAATAACGATTTCTGGAACGGGTGCAAGATCTGAGCCTCTCATCTAAAAGACGCGATCGCATACGCAACTGATGAAACAAACCCCCTTAACAACTATAATTAATTTGTTTTAACCTGAAGTTCATACAGATTCCAAAACGCCCCATTTAAAGCCGAAAACTTGATTGGATTAATCCGATCGCGCACAGCCTGCAAAGACAGGGGATTAACTAAATACAAAAACGGGACTTGTTCCTGCACAATCTGTTGAAATTGACCATAAATTTCTTGGCGCTTACGCTCATCTAACTCCTTCACTCCTTCCTCAAATAAGCGGTCGATTTCCAGTTCCCAGTCCGATACTTCCCACCCTTGAATCGGCGGTTCTCCAGGCATCTGCCCTTGATTAAATTGATGTAATGAGCCTTGGGAGTACCAAATATTAAAGCTACTGTGAGGTTCCACGCCACCGCCACCGAATCCACCAACATAAGCTTCCCAGTCTCGACTCATCAACTTCTGCACAATCACATTAAAGTTAATCACCTGTAAATCCGCTTGTATCCCTAGATTGTTCAAATCGTTTTGAATCTGAACCGCTGCATCTATGCGAGATTTTTCTTCTGCTTTCACCAAAAGTGTAAATCGTACCTGGTTATTATCCCAGTCCAACAGTTTCCCTTGAGCATTATATTTAAACCCCGCATCAAGTAGTAATTCCCTTGCCTTTTGCGGATCATAAGTATAAACCTTCAATCCTTCTTCTGGAGACAAATAATAAGGACTTTGCATCGCCACAGGCGAATGCTGTAATTCACCCAATCCTCGAAAAATATTAGTTTTCATCGCTTCACGGTTAATCCCATAAGCGACGGCTTGCCGAAATACTAACGTATTAAACCAACGAGATTTAATCCGATCGACAAAGGCTTCTCCTTTTTCATTCTTGGCTTTATTGAGATTGAAGCCAAAAAATTGGGTATCTGATGAAGCCCCACCGTTATAAATCCTATAGTTCCCTCGTTTTTCTTCCTGCTTTAGTAAGCCAAACATTTCCGGCGCAACGTCCAGACTATCGAGTTCTCCAGAACGAAATCGGATAAACTGGTTATCAGTATTTTCAATAATTTGGACAATAATTCGCTCAATATAGGGTTGAGGACTTCCTTTGCTATCCTGACGCCAATAGTAGGGATTCCGTTGAAGAATGATCCGTTGAGCCGGGGTATAACTGACCATCTTATAAGGACCATTGCCAATGATTTGTTGCGGATCAGTGTCAGTTCCCCAAGTGGAGAGAAATTTCAGGTTCCCATTCCCATCGGTGGTGTTGATCGAGTCTTTTAGAATATGCTTGGGTAAAATTGTAATGCCGCCAGCATAGCGTAAAAATGGGGAAAAGGGTTCGGGAACCGTAAACTCAACTCGCCGTTCATCGAGTTTTGTGACAGAAGGAAATCCGCCTGAAGTCCCAATTCGCAGAATATCTCTGACACCCGTAGAAATCTTATCATTCAGATAAATCTCATTGTAAGTAAAGACAATATCATCAGAAGTAAACGGTTCTCCATCAGACCATTTTAATCCTGGACGTAGGGTAAAAGTAATCCGGCGTTTATCCTCCGAGATATCCCAAGATTCCGCCAATCCAGGTTCCAATTCAGCCGTGATCCCATTTTCATTAATTAATCCATCATAAATCAACCCAAAGACAATCCGACTAAACAACGATTCACTAATCGGCGGATTAAACGTATCCGGATCAGAAGGAGAAACAAAAACCAATTGTGAAACTTGAGCCGCCTTGCTTTTAAACCGACTGGGATTACAACTACTGAGACTGGTAACCGTAAAAATAGAAAAGAGAAACAGTAAAAACCAACGACGAATTCGATCAATCATATTCTCTTGCTTCTGACTTCTCTCAACTTGTCCTTCCCATCCCTTAACGCCCTCTGCGCCCCTCTGCGTAAACCTCTGCGCCCTCTGCGTTAAAACAACCTAACTCCCAACTTTCTCCATTACCCTTAATCTTCAGAAATCCTCAACTCGTGAATATTCCAGAACGCACCACCCAAAGCCGAATACTCAATCCCCTCCACGCGATCGCGCACAGCCGTCATTGACAGTGGATTCACCAAATAAATAAAGGGTAAATGTTCTTTAATCAAACGTTGTGCTTCGCCATAAATAGCCTTACGCTTTTCTTCATCTAACTCTTGAGAACCTTTAATATAAAGGTCATTAATCTCTTGTTCCCAAGGCGCAACTTCCCACCCCTGAATCTCCGGTTGACCAACAGTTGGTTTTTGATTAAAACTGTGTAATCCGCCTTCAGTAGACCAGACATTGGCACTATTATTCGGTTCTAATCCGCCACCCGAAAAACCCAGCAGATGAGATTCCCAATCCAAGCTATTACTGAGTTTTTCCACCAGGGTACTAAAAGCAATGGGGTTAAAATCCACTTGTATGCCAACTTTAGCTAAATCTCGTTTAATTTGCGAACCCATTGCTTCGCGCAGTTTATTCCCCGCATTGGTGATTAAGGTAAAACGAACCCGATTTCCTTGATCATCGAGTAGTTGTCCTTCATCGTTGTATTGGAACCCTGCTTTTAACAGTAATTCTTTCGCTTTATCCAGATTATAATCATACACGGTAAGTCCCTCTTCTGGAGACAAATAATAAGGACTTTGTACAGGAAGGTTAGAATATTGAGGTTCACCCAATCCCCGAAACAAATTATCAATCATCGTTCGCCGATCAATCGCGTAAGCCACCGCCTGTCTAAATTCCAGCCTGTTAAACCAACGAGATTTCATCGGCTCAACCAGCGGTTTACCATCCCGACTTCCTTTGTTAAGATTAAATGAAATAAAACTGGAACTTAGAGTTGGACCACCAACGTAAATATTAAAGTTGCTTCGTTCCTCTTCCCGCTTGAGTAGGGAATAAAAATCTGGTGAGACACCAATCGCATCTAACCCACCGGAACGAAATTGCAAAAAAGCAGTATCGGTAGATTCAACAATTTCCCAGAAGAGGTTATTAATATAAGGTTGAGGCTGACCTTGAGGTCCCTTGCGCCAATAATAGGGATTGCGGCGGAATACGATGCGTTGATTGGTATTATAGCGATCCAGTTGGTAGGGTCCATTGACAACAATTTTATCCGGGTCGGTATCCACACCCCAAGTGGTCATAAACTTGGGTTTTCCTTCTTGGTCTTTCTCAGTTACAGTATCCTTAAGGGCGTGGGCGGGTAAAATTGTCAGTCCCGTGGTGCGGAGAAAGGGAGCAAAGGGTTCGGGTGTGGTAAATTCAACTCGTCTCTCGTCTAATTTCCGCACCGTGGGAAAGCCGCGCGTTTCACCAATTCTGAGAATATCTCGTACATCGGTGGGAATGTCTTCGTTGAGGTAGATATCGTTATAGGTAAATACGACATCATCAACAGTTAAAGGTTCTCCATCAGACCATTTTAATCCCTCTCGCAGGGTAAAGACAATGCGCTGTTGGTTGTCAGAGATTTCCCAGGATTCAGCGAGGGCGGGTTCAATTTCACCCGTGACCCCATTTTCAGTCACCAACCCCTCGTAAGTGTAACCAAAAATATTCGGCGACTCTTGAGAGAGGGCGTAGTTAAAGGTTTTAGGATCACTGAGAATACTGGTTACGAGTTGGGAACCCTGGGCGGCTTGTGAGGTAAAGGTTTCAGGGTTGCAGGCGGACAGCGCGATCGCGATGACACAGGTGAGTAGACTCACAAACCAGCGACTTAGAGGAATTTTGGGCAAGATAGTCACGATCCGATTAAATGCATATAACCTAATTGTAGGGCGACAGTACTGTAAGATTTGATATCGGTTAAGACATAGCAGAAATTAGTAAAGACGCGCCATGGCGCGTCTCTACTACCCTCTAGATGTTCTCGTTTCCAGCCGTTAGGCTTCAACTATCCCAATCACAGAAGACAAAGGATTATTCATCCTCATCATCCAGATATTCCTCAGCCAAATCGTCTGAATCTTCGTCCAGCAACGAGCCAAAATCGCTAGTATCAGAGTCTTCTATACTGTAAGCGCGAGCCGTGCGATCGTCTAGCACTTCTAGGGAATCGTCTTGGTCAAGTTCACTACTATCATTAAGGTCGCCGAAATTATAGCCAGCGTTACCCCCATTGGAGAACTCACCATCGACACCACTGTTTGGATCTTCATAGGCGTTGTACCCGGTTCCTGCAGGAATCAGGCGACCAATAATTACGTTCTCCTTGAGACCCCGTAACCAATCGGATTTCCCTTCAATAGCGGCTTCTGTAAGGACGCGGGTGGTTTCCTGGAAGCTAGCGGCGGAGATGAAGCTATCCGTATTCAGTGAGGCTTTAGTAATCCCCAATAATACAGGAGTATATTGAGCCGGTGCGCCCCCGGTAATTGCCATGGCTTCATTCACCGTCTCAATTTGTCGCAACTCCACCAATTCTCCCGGTAGCATCGTGGTATCACCCCCATCATCAACCCGAACTTTCGAGGTCATCTGACGGACAATCACTTCGATGTGCTTATCCGAGATGTCAATTCCCTGGGATTGATACACCGACTGGACTTCATTCACCAGAAAAGCCTGCGCCGCTTGCAGTCCAGCTAAAGCACCTTCATAGATTCCCTTTTCTTCCACCGTGAAATTGAAGAAAATCTCCAGAATCTCGTGAGGATTTGCTGGTCCATCGGTTAATGCTTGACCCACCTTAACAAACTGAGCATCGGAAACCAGCGCGTTTTGTCCGGGACTAATCGGATAGTCGGTAATCACACCTTCCGCTTCAATCACTTTGATATCAACAGTTTCATCTTCCTCATAAACCACCTGCGTCTCACCGGGGCGTCGGGCTAACACACAGGCTTCTTTGGGCTTACGGGCTTCTAGGAGTTCTTCAATTCGAGGTAACCCTTGAATAATATCCCCAGTCTTCGCCCGCTCGAACACCAACAGCACTAAGTTGTCACCCCGTTGCACCAAGTCTCCATTATCAATTTGCAGCACCGCACCGGCTGACACACGGTAGGGACGTGCTAGTCGCAAGGTTACCGAGTCCTCGTTAACTTGGACAACTTGTCCCGATTCAGAGGCTGGCACGTTCGAGGCGAGAAAATCGGTCTCCACGACTAAATCTCCCACCTTCACCTGGGGTGTGCCACTAATGGGAATAGTGATCCGATCCGCATCCCGAACCACCAGTACCCGACGAATGGCTTCCACCCCTTCGCGAATCCCTCGGACTTCACCGGCTTCTTTACACTGAATTTCGGTGCGGGCGACGACGGCTTTGGGCGCAATTTTATCCCCATCGTTGACCAACAGCCGGGTTTGGGTACTCCCACCCAACGGATCAGCAGAGGTATCGCGTCGGACGACCAAAGATTCCAGGATCACCAACTGCAAACGCATCTCCTCTGGATCATCAGACTCTTCGGTTGTGACTAATTCAATATCTGCCGAAATCTGAGAGGTGGAATGATCCCCCTCTAATTCCTGAGTCATGTCCAAAACGAGTTGAGTTCGCAGCAACTCCAGTCCTTCCACGGACTTGATCCGCTCTCCATCTTTATAAGGTAGCCGCTGAATCGTCCGCAGCTCAATGCCGATCGCACTCTCAGCATCAGACTGACCGCCCACTCCTGAAGCACCATTGGCACTGTCGATGGACGCTTGCGAGGGGACATCCGGTTCGTCGGGAACAGTAAATTCAACCACAGGTCTGAGCAGCAATGCCATTCCCTCTGGCGTCTCTGCCATTTCCCCATACCGCAGCTCTGCTACGGTTAGCCCAGGGACGGGTTCTGTACCGGGATACACCAACTGACCTTCAGACACAAAGGCTTCGGGTAGCTCATCCACCAGATGCAATTCTCCGGGCTTGATCACAATTTCCCGCAGAATGTCATTCTTCTGCACGACCTCAACAATACCTCCTGATTGGCAGAATATATCTTTCACCACCTCTGTACCGGCTTCCACATATTGACCGTCTTCCACCAGCAGCAATGAGATATCTTTGTTGACCTCGTGGCATTCTTCAGGAATCCACAGGAGGCTGCCCCCTTTGGTGACTTCGTATCCTTGCTTGGCTTTACCGCGTTTGGCGACTTCCACGCCGCCATACTTAATAATCCCCCCGGTCTGGGTACGATAGCGATCGTCAATCAACTCCGCAACCACTTGATTATTTAACACTTTTGTGCCTGGGGTTGCCTTGAGCAAGAAACGCTGGTTATTAGCCGTGTGAATCACATACTGTTCGCGACCCCCACTACTTTCCATCCGCACCGCTGCTTGGTCTAGGCGCACCGACGCGGTGATGATGTCAATTTCCCGCTTACCCGGTGTCAGTCGAACTACCCCACCGTTTTGGCTGACTAACTTGGTTTCTGCGAGTACGGAACCGGGTTCCACAGCATCGCCGTTTTTGACCACGGGTTCGGCACCAGGAGGCAGGTTATACACCTCTCCCGATAACACCCATAACAATCCACCCCGCTGGGCAGTGCGGGTTGTATTCCCTTGGCGATCGGTTTTTTCTTCCGGGATCAAGTCAGCAAAAAGAACTTCTCCCGCCAAATCTGAGGCGACGTCTTTGGCGGCTTTTTCCGTAGACAGGCGAGATTTGCCCAACGCGACTTCGGCTAAAAGCTGTTCCGCTTTCACCTGTTGCCCATCGCCAACCAGGAGGATGGAACCGGGCGTAACCGGAACAGTCTTCGCTTTCCCCTTATTAGTTGGTTCCAGAATCAGTTCGCCTGCAACTTCCACCTGTTCGCGCTCTTCACCGTGGCGGGTACGGACACCTCGGGTTCGCAGACTGCTCGAAAAGCGGACAACGCCGTCAAACGCCGCCGTAACTTGGCGGGCGACTTCCCCAGTGAACACCCCTCCCGTGTGGAATGTCCGCATGGTGAGCTGAGTTCCGGGTTCACCAATGGACTGAGCCGCAATAATACCAACAGCTTCTCCCAAGTCCACCATGTGTCCATGTGCCAAACTCCAGCCGTAGCAATGCTGACAGACTGAGCGTGAGGCTTCACAGGTTAGGGGTGAGCGAACCATCAACTCTTGCACCTCGGCTTTGCCGATGATGTCGGCTAATTCGTCGGAGATGGCTTGGTTGCGTTTGGCAATCACCTCTTTGGTTTTCGGATGCAGCAAATCGGCGGCTAGGACTCGCCCCAATAGCCGATCTTGCAGGGGAATCAACACGCGATCGCCATCGGTCATCGCGGTAAGCTGAATGCCTCGGGTTGTCCCACAGTCTACTTCCCGGACAATCACATCCTGAGACACATCCACCAGACGCCGGGTCAGATACCCAGAGTCCGCCGTTCTCAAGGCGGTATCCACCAGTCCTTTGCGTGCCCCGTAACTGGAAATAATATATTCAGTAACGGTTAACCCTTCCCGGAAATTGGTCTTGATCGGCAGGTCAATAATTTCCCCTTGCGGATCAGCCATCAGACCCCGCATCCCGACCAATTGGCGTACCTGAGACAAGTTTCCTCTTGCCCCAGAAAACGCCATCATATAGACCGAATTCAAGGGATCAGTTGCCTTGAAATTCACCACCACTTCATCTTTCAGGGCTTCGGACGTACTATTCCAGGTATCAATAACTTTCTGGAATCGTTCAACTTCTGTAATTTCACCCCGACTGTAGCGGGCTTCCGTGGCGCGAATCTGGGCTTCCGCCGCTTCTAGCATCTCACGCTTCTTCGGCGGGACGAGTAGGTCATCGACACTAATCGAAACCCCTGCTTTTGTGGCATAGCGGAATCCTAAATCCTTAAGTTGGTCAGCCATCTGAGCTGTCCGGGCGCTGCCATACTTAGTAAACGCCCAGGAAATCAGTTTTTTGAGCTGACCTTTATCAACGACTCGATTGTAGAAAATCGTTTCTTTTTGACCTGCTTTATTTGTCATGTCTTTTGTCATTCGTCCTTGGTCATTTGTCTTTTAGGGAACAGGGAACGGGGAACAGGGAAATTCTAGACGTTTGACTGGGAGAAGCATTCGCGATGACAATTTAGCCGTAGAACCGAAAAATCTGGGCGCGAATGCTTCTCCCCTACGAATCACAAATCCCTACGAATCACGAATCCAATCCATCCATGATATCTGTCCCCTATTTCAGGCAATCATTAGGGCATCTTGAATGGCTTTGTTGTAAATAATCCGACCCGGCGTTGTCCGAATGTACTGACAAATCAGTTCACCATCAGCCGTTTCCCGAACCCGGCGGTCTTTGTAGATTTTCGTCACTATTCCATCGGAGGATGTTTCTGTAGAAATTACCTGATCATCATCAGACTTGCCACTCTGCATCGTGCCATCAAAGCGCACCCACACATAAGCATGTAACTCGACTTGCTTTTGTTCAAAGGCTCGGATAGCATCATCTAGAGAAGCAAAATAGCGATCCGCCCCTTTGGTGGCGTGGGGATTTTCGGCGGTGAGGTAATAGCAACCCAGTACCATATCCTGACTCGGTGCGACAATCGGACGTCCCGTCGCTGGAGAGAGAATATTATTGGACGCCAACATTAACAATCGAGCTTCGGCTTGTGACTCCAAAGACAGGGGAACGTGAACCGCCATCTGGTCGCCGTCAAAGTCCGCGTTAAAGGCAGGACAGACCAAAGGATGCAATTGAATGGCGCGACCTTCAACCAAAATCGGTTCAAAGGATTGAATCCCTAAGCGGTGCAGCGTTGGCGCTCGGTTGAGCAAGACTGGATGACCAGCAATCACTTCTTCTAGGACATCCCAAACGCTGGGGTCACCTCGCTGAATCAGTTTTTTGGCGGCTTTAATATTATTAACTAACCCCTGACTAATCAGACGATGGATCACAAAGGGTTGAAACAGTTCAATCGCCATCTCGCGGGGTAAACCGCACTGGTGAATTTTCAGATTTGGACCGACAACGATCACCGAACGTCCGGAGTAATCAACCCGTTTACCCAAAAGGTTTTGGCGGAATCGACCCTGTTTCCCTTCAATAATGTCGGACAATGACTTTAATGCCCGATTATTCGCACCCACCACCGTGCGTCCCCGGCGTCCATTATCAATCAGCGCATCGACCGCTTCTTGCAGCATCCGCTTTTCATTGCGGACAATAATTTCTGGGGCGAGGATTTCCTGAAGACGTGCCAAGCGATTATTGCGGTTGATCACCCGGCGATACAAGTCATTCAAGTCTGAGGTGGCGAAGCGTCCCCCATCCAGTTGAACCATGGGACGCAAATCCGGTGGGATAACGGGAATCACCGTCAGCACCATCCAGTCAGGTTGCGACCCGGTGGCGATGAAGTTATCAATGACCCGCAGCCGCTTAATCAGCTTTGCCCGCTTTTGACCTTTGGCGTTGCTGATGTCCTCGCGCAGCTTTTCTGCTTCACTGTCTAAGTGGACATCTTGCAAGAGTCGTTGTAGAGCTTCCGCACCAATTCCTACCTCTACACCATTGAGTTCAGAGTCTTCGCTGTAGAGTTGTTCCTCAATTTCCAGCCATTGGTCTTCGGTCAATAGCTGTTTATAGCTGAGATTTTCAGCATTTCCTGGACTCAGAACCACATAAGCATTGAAATAAACAATCTGCTCGACATCCCGCAACGGCATATCCAACAGAATACTCAGGTAACTGGGAATCCCTTTGAGATACCAGACATGTGCCACAGGCGCCGCCAGTTTAATGAACCCCATGCGGTGTCGTCGAACCCGCGACTCTGTAACTTCCACGCCGCAGCGTTCACAGACAATCCCGCGATGGCGAACTCGTTTATATTTGCCGCAGTGACATTCCCAGTCTTTAGCCGGACCAAAAATCCGCTCACAGAACAACCCGTCCATTTCGGGTTTGAGCGTGCGATAGTTAATGGTTTCCGGTTTCGTCACTTCCCCCACCACTTGACCATTCGGTAGGGTACGTTCTCCCCATATACGGATTCGCTCCGGAGAGGCAATTCCAATTTTTACGTAGTCAAAGCGCTGTTCTTGTTGCTGTTTCATCTTCCAGGGTTTTGAGTTTTGAGGGTTCCAGATGTAGATACTGGATGTTCCAGACGTAGCAGGCTACGTCTAGAACATTCAACAGGGAGAACTTATAACTCTTCTTCTTCGAGTTCCTCACTGCGGAGGGATTCATAGGTGGGTCGGTTAGGGGTACGACGCCGGTCGCCATCTGCCATCAAATCGACTTCCAAGTCACGGCTAGAGCCATCTTCAGCGGTTTCTACTTTGTGGACGGCAATATCGAGTCCCAAGGATTGAAGTTCTCGCATCAACACCTTAAAGGATTCCGGAGTACCGGGTCGGGGAATCGCCTTGCCTTTGACAATAGCGTTAAGGGCTTCATTACGACCCTGCATATCGTCCGATTTCACGGTAAGTAACTCTTGCAGGGTATAAGCCGCACCAAAGGCTTCCAATGCCCAAACTTCCATTTCCCCAAACCGCTGACCGCCCTGCTGTGCTTTACCTCCCAAGGGTTGCTGGGTAACCAGGGAGTATGGACCGGTGGAACGAGCGTGAATTTTATCATCCACCAAGTGAACCAGTTTCAACATATAGGCAATACCAACGGTCACCGGACGATCAAAGGCTTCGCCTGTGCGACCGTCAAACACCTGAATTTTACCTGGATTTTCTGGATCAAATATCCAATCTTGCTTAGTTTCTTCACGGGCTTGCTGGAGTTTGCCGTGAACGGTAAGCCGGGATGCTTCTTCCCCATACATTTCATCAAAGGGGATCATTTTAAATCGCAGTCCCAAGTTTTCACCCGCCCATCCCAGTAAACATTCAAAGACTTGACCGACATTCATCCGACTAGGAACACCCAAGGGATTGAGAATAATGTCTAGGGGAGTGCCATCAGGGAGGTAAGGCATATCTTCCATCGGCAAAATCCGGGAAATAATCCCCTTATTACCGTGACGACCTGCCATTTTATCGCCCACCTGAATCTTGCGCTTCTGAGCCACATAGACACGCACCACCATGTTGGCACCGGGCGGGAGTTCATCGCCTTGCTCACGGGTAAAGATGCGGACATCCACAACCCGACCTTTTTCGCCGTTGGGAACACGCAAGGAATTGTCACGCACGTCCCTGGCTTTTTCCCCGAAAATTGCCCGAAGTAACTTTTCTTCTGGGGGTTGGTCGGATTCACCTTTGGGCGTCACTTTACCCACGAGAATGTCTCCGGCTTCCACCCAAGCCCCAATGCGGATAATTCCTTGTTCGTCAAGTTGGCGCAGCGCATCTTCCCCGACGTTAGGAATTTCACGGGTAATTTCTTCAGGTCCGAGCTTGGTTTGTCGGGCTTCAATTTCGTATTTTTCGATGTGAATACTGGTGTACACATCATCCAACACCAGTCGCTCGCTAATCAGGATGGCGTCTTCGTAGTTGTAGCCCTCCCATGGCATATAGGCAACCAGAATATTCTGTCCCAGTCCCAGTTCTCCCCCTTCGGTGGCTGAACCGTCAGCCAGAATTTGACCGGCTTCCACGTCATCCCCACGAAAGACCAACGGACGCTGATTTAAGCAGGTATCTTGGTTGGAGCGCTGATATTTCTGGAGTTCGTATTCAATAATTTCCGGTTCGCTCGTTTTTCCATTCTCGACGTTTTCTCCGGGCAATGCGGCGGGTGCGGTTTGTACCCGAATTTTCGTCGCATCTACATAAACCACCTCACCGGCTTTACGCGAGACAATCACCATCCCCGAATCGCGTGCGGCTTGGGCTTCTAAGCCTGTACCCACTAGGGGACGCTCTGGACGTAACAAGGGGACGGCTTGCCGTTGCATGTTTGAACCCATCAAGGCGCGGTTGGCGTCATCATGTTCCAGGAAGGGAATTAATGAAGTAGCCACAGAGATAATTTGCACCGGGGATACCGCCACAAAGTCTACCTGATCTGGGGTCGTGGTGGTGAATTCTTGGCGATAGCGCACGGGTACTGATTCGCCCAAGATATAACCATTTTGATCAATGGGGATGTCACCGGGAGCCACACGCAAGTCATCCTCTTCATCTGCGGTCATGTAAAGGGGTGCCTTGTCTTTGATCACCCGCCCATTTTCTACAGGGTACGAGGGGGTTTCAATAAAGCCGTAGGCATTCACCCGTGCATGGGTTGCCAAGGAACCAATTAGACCCGCGTTAGGTCCTTCTGGCGTTTCGATGGGACAAATCCGTCCATAGTGAGAGGGGTGAATATCCCGCACCGCAAACCCAGCGCGTTCCCGAGTTAAACCACCGGGTCCGAGGGCAGATAAGCGGCGTTTGTGGGTTAACTCAGCTAGGGGATTGGTTTGATCCATGAACTGGGATAGCTGAGATGAGCCAAAGAATTCTTTAATGGCGGCGACTAGGGGTTTGGGGTTGACCAAAGAGGCGGGGGTTAAGGTGTCGGAGTCGGAAACCGTCATCCGTTCCCGAATGATCCGTTCTAAGCGATTCAATCCCACCCGAACTTGGTTCTGCAGGAGTTCTCCCACCGAACGAACCCGACGGTTCCCCAAATGGTCAATATCGTCGGTGCTGCCAATATCAAATTCCAGGTTGATCAGGTAATCAATGGCGGACATAATATCTTGGGGAGTCAGGACTCGGATGGTATCGGCAACATTTAAGCGCAACTTTTTGTTAATTTTGTAGCGACCGACACGACCGAGGTCATAGCGTTTGGGGTCGAAAAAGCGTGAGTCTAATAACTGCTGACCCCCGCTTACCGTGGGCGGTTCACCCGGACGGAGCTTGCGATATAGCTCCAGGAGGGCGTCTTCTTCACTGGGATTGCCTTCTTTGTCTAAGGTCTTTTGATAATAATCGGGGTGGCGCAGGGCGTCGATAATTTCATTGTCCGAGAGTCCTAGGGCTTTTAAGAGAACTTGGGCAGACAATTTACGGGTTTTGTCGATGCGAACCCAGACTAAATCATTTTTGTCGGTTTCAAATTTTAACCAGGCGCCCCGGTTGGGAATTAAAGAGGCGGAGTAGGTGCGGCGTCCATTTTTGTCGATTTCCGACTTGTAGTACACGCCGGGACTGCGGACAATTTGATTGACAATGACGCGCTCAGCGCCGTTAATAATAAATGTACCGCGATCGGTCATCAGGGGCAGATCGCCAATAAAGACTTCTTGCTCCTTGATTTCACCCGTCTCTTTGTTGATCAAGCGGGTTGGTACATACATTTGCACCGCATAGGTGCTGTCTCGCCGCTTGGCTTCATCTACATCATATTTAGGACTCTTGAGCTTATAGTTTTTGCCGATAAAGTGGAGTTCTAGCTTACCCGTATAGTCACTAATTGGCGAGAAGCTGTCGAGTTCTTCAATCAGCCCTTCTTCTAGAAACCAGCGAAAACTAGCTCGCTGAATTTCCACTAAGTCTGGTAATAGATAGGTGGGAGCTGTATAAGTTTGAGTCGTCATGCTTTTCCTTCTGGAGAGGGTGAATCAGCGTAAGCCTTGGCTTCACAGCCAAGGGTATTGGGAAATTTTGACCCCTAACTCGGCGATCCTGATCAACACAGATAGTACGATTGGCTATATCGGTAGGGGTAGATACCCGTCAGTGTCAAAGCACCGCCAAGCCGAGAATTTTTACCACAAAGAAGCGACAAGAGAGTCTGAGGATGATCACGACTGTCTTAATAATCGGCGGGAGGTTTTTAACGATAATAATGATACGGGGGTTAATCTACAATTAGATACAATAGGCGGCATCTGTTCCTCGCTGGCAGTTTGGCATTGATTAAGGATTGTTTCGGGGCAGGCGGTGACAACGGGATGGAACTTGAGAAAATTTTATTCATAGTAACTCTTCTTAATCAATTATGGCGCAAGCCCAACAGGATTTATACTAAATCCCGGTTAACTCCTCCCTTTTTGTGCGCTACCGAAAGCCTGAGTTTTTGAGGTTTGGCTTCTTTTAAGCACAAACGGCGGTTCAAAGAATCAGCAATCTAGGACAGTTGTCCTGTCTGTTCCCGGCTAGGTACGGTCAAATTAAACAGCCGACAGGCATTCTGGGTGGTTTCTTGTGCCAAGGTTTCTAGGGGAATCTGCCGCAGTTTGGCAATACAATCAGCAATATGGTACAGGTTAGCCGGTTCATTTCGTTTACCGCGCTTGGGTACAGGGGCTAAGAACGGACAATCGGTTTCAATCAGCAGGCGATCGCGCGGTACTAGGGCGGCTGATTCTTTAATGGCTGTGGCGTTCTTAAACGTGACAATACCACTGAAACTAATATAAAAGCCCAGATCCAAAAACCACTGAGTTTCCTCAGGCGTTCCCCCCCAACAATGCATGACCCCCTGTATTGATCCCACCTCCTTTTCAAACTGCTGCACCCAATCACGTAGATCGGCGGCGGCGTCGCGACAGTGAATAATCACGGGTAAGTTAAGTTCGTGGGCGATCGCGAGTTGTGCGGTAAATACCTCCTTTTGCTGCTGTTGGTTTTCGGCTTTATAAAAATCTAGCCCCATTTCCCCAATTGCCACCACTCTGGTATCAGAACTGGCTAAGTCCCGAATTTGAGCCGCCATTTGGGGCGTCCATTTGTGGGCATCTAGGGGATGTAAGCCGACGGCAAAAGACAGTTCTGGGAACCGATCAGCCAAATTTTGAATCCCCGAAAACTCTGAGGGTTCGACGCAGGAATGTACCAGCCGCACGACGCCGACATCCCGCCAGCGATCGCGCACGGCTTCTAGATCAGACTCGAAGACATCGAAGTTGATATGAACATGGGTGTCTATCAACTGTATTGACATTGTGTCCTCTCTTGCTCAATTCTTACCTAAGACGGGCAGTAGCTCTAAGCCAAGAACTCAAGTTCTTGGCTGATGGCGGGGCTTGCTGAAAATTGTGCCAGATATTCAGATGTAACTCACCTGACTAACTTATATGCCCAATTTCTTGGCGATCTACTTGCCCGACGCTGATTCCGGGTGTTCCCATCCCTAGATCAGCTAATTATGACGCCTCTGATGTTTCAGCCGATGCTGGGTTCATTTGAGCTTGTACATTCTTGAACCGCTTGACTAGGCGGGACTTTTTGCGGGCGCCATTATTACTGTGCAGGATGCCCCGCTTCACGGCTTTGTCTATTTTACTGTACGCCGCAGACAGGCGATTTTGCACATCCTGCAACGATTCAGGCGACGGCTGACGGGCGTAATCCTCAACCGCCTCAAAATATTTTTTCATCAGCGTTCTCACCGCTGATTTATAGCTTTTATTGCGAACTCGGTTCCGTTCAGCGATTTTAATACGTTTAAGAGCAGACTTGCTATTAGCCACAGGAGTCTTCAGGAAAACTAACGTTTACGATTACCAATATTCCAAAATACCAGAACAACCACTATAACATCTATGTCAAAAGTATCGCGACTCCAGAAAAATCCAGGTAAGCTAGAGAAGAGAGACTAGGAAAGGAGGACTCCCGGTCAGGGAACTCCCTCATCCTCTCCTAGTCTCCCACGGGTAATACCTCATGATAGGCACACCGACTCCATGCTGCGAATAATCACTCAGCAGGCTGAGGCAAAAACTGAACTACGGCGGATCTGCGATCGCACCTCCCACGATGGAATCATGCACAAAGAGGCGACGGTGCGAGAAGTCTTGCAGACGGTAAAACGCCAAGGGGATAAAGCCCTCTTGCACTATACCGAAGAATTCGATCATCAATGTTTAACCCCTGAGCAACTGCGTGTCAGTGGCTCAGAACTGGATGCTGCCTACCAGCAAGTATCCAAGGAACTCCTGGATGCGATTCAGTTGGCAGCACAGCAGATTGAAGCCTTTCACCGACAACGTGTCCCCAAATCTTGGGTGCACTTTGGCGATGATGAGGTGGTGCTGGGCAAACGTTACACGCCAGTGGATCGCGCCGGACTCTATGTTCCTGGTGGTCGAGCCGCTTACCCGAGTACGGTGTTAATGAATGCGATTCCGGCTAAAGTGGCAAAAGTGCCTCAAGTCGTCATGGTCACACCACCGGGCTTGGAGAAAAAGATTAATCCAGCCGTGTTAGTCGCCGCCCAAGAAGCCGGAGTCAGCGAAATTTACCGTATCGGAGGCGCCCAAGCGATCGCGGCTTTAGCTTATGGCACCGAAACCATTCCCAAGGTGGATGTGATTACAGGTCCAGGAAATATCTACGTCACCCTGGCAAAGAAACTCATCTACGGGACTGTGGGTATTGACTCTCTGGCAGGTCCATCGGAGGTACTGATTATTGCCGATAGTGCTGCCAACCCTGTCTATATCGCCGCCGATTTATTAGCACAGGCAGAACATGACCCGCTAGCCGCTGCTATCCTGGTGACGACAGACGCTCAACTGGCAAAAAGCGTGCAAGCCGAAGTCAAACGGCAACTTCAGGATCATCCCCGACGCCTACTTACCGAAAAAGCGATCGCGCACTACGGATTAATTGTAGTCGTCGATTCCCTGGAAATCGCCGCAGAATTGTCCAATGAGTTTGCCCCCGAACACCTAGAATTAGAAATCACCGAACCCTGGGACTTACTCGAAAAGATCCGCCATGCTGGTGCCATCTTCCTGGGAACATCCACCCCAGAAGCCGTTGGGGACTATATCGCCGGACCCAATCACACCTTACCCACCTCCGGTGCTGCTCGCTATGCTTCGGCGTTGGGTGTTGAGACATTCATGAAGCACTCGAGTCTCATTCAATATTCCTCAACCGCCCTGAATAAAATGGCAAGCGCCATTCAGGTGTTGGCACAAGCCGAAGGATTACCCTCTCATGGGGATTCCGTGCGCTTACGAACCTTTGGCGAAAGGCACGATTGACTGGATTGGTGAGTTATCCGTCACTCATTCGTCCTCAATCATTCACAACGAATGACGAATGACAAATAACAATTTGTCAAGCCAGTAGACAAAACCTCTGCTCAAGAGGGAGAATTCCTATTGCTGGGAGCCAATCGCTCACAATCGCTCACGATGAGGAGAAATTTTGGTGCTAAAGACGATTCTGGTAGCTCTCGAGAGCTCCAAGCCAACCTATCGCTTAATTGAAACCCTAGACAACCTACAAATAACATCAGCCACCAAAATTATCCTGTGCCATGTCATGCTTCCTCAAGATCCTGAAATGGACATCCCCCTTGATCGCCCGCATCCTTCTGAGGAGTTCCTTTACCAAGAAACCGAACAGCAACTGCAACTGTATCAAGCTAAACTACCTTGTCCCAGTGAAATTCAAATTGTTAACGGTGACCCTTCCGCAGAAATAATTCGCCTTGCTCATATTTATCACGCGGATTTAATTGTGATTGGTACTCGTGGACTAACGGGCTTACAGCGAATTGTGCAAGGTTCGGTAAGTAGTCAGGTGGTAGCTGATGCCCCTTGTTCAGTATTAGTGGTTAAGGGGGAGGAATAATCATTAGTCATTCGTCATTAGTCAAGGAACTTTTTCATAGGGAACAGGGAACAGGGAATAAGGAAAAGGAAATTCATCATTCAGCTATCCTTGAATTTTGCCGACATGCCGCCCCCTGACTGGCATAATCAGATTTTATTTAGGGTGGGCAAGAGTTGTCGGGACATTATACCCGAATAGCCTGTTCTATCAAGACAAAGTCCGGAACAATAGTAGAAAATAGGGAGGTTAAAAGGGTGCAGCTATTTGTGTAGTAGAAGATGACCGCAGAAACCTTTGACCAACAGATTTCCCTATCCCTCAGACGTGTAGAGACGCTTTGGCAACAAGCACACGAAGTATTTAAATTGCCAATACAGGCGTCTTTACGCACAGAGGAAATGTCGAATCAGCAGCAACACTTATTACTGGAGAGTTTGACACAACTGTCTCATTCCCTGCAAGAATTGCAATTTGCTGCCGGAGAACTGCGCCAACAAAATGATAAATTAGCGCAAAGCCAGATTACCATAGAAGCTGAACGCCAGCGTTACCGGGAATTGTTTGAGTTTGCCCCCGATGGTTACCTCGTCACCAATCCCGACGCGATCATTTTTGAGGCAAATCAAGCCGCCGCCCATTTGCTCAACTTTTCTCCAGAACGTCTGGTGGGCAAATCTTTAGCCGTTTTTGTCGCTACCCAGGAACGGCGCGATTTTTTTTACAAGTTGAGTCAGTTACAACGGGGTGAGTCAATCAATAATTGGCCCGTCCAGATTCAACCCCGTAGTAATACCTCCTTCCTCGCTTCCCTAACCGTCGCGCCTGTGAAAAACCCATCGGGTCAGGTGATTGGATTGCGCTGGCGGTTGCAAGATTTAACGATCGCACGCTATAAAGATTCCATGCAATCCCACAATCATCCCCTGTTTGACTCCATTGTGAAGCACACGGTCATTGGGTTAGGACTTTTGGATCATCAGGGTAACCTGATCGAATATAACCCGAAACTACAGGCAATGCTCGGTTGTCCGGCTGATGAATTAGCACCCACTTTGATGACATGGATGAATTTAGATAAGTCAGGAATGGAATCAGCAATGTTTCGTCAATTGATAGCGGGTGAACGTCACTCCTACCAATTGGAGAAGCCTATCCACTATCCGGATAGCACCATCGAGTGGGGACGCCTGACGGTGGCGCTGGTATTGGGGACTTCAGACGAACCCACTTCAGCGATTTGTATTCTAGAGGATATTAGTGAGCAAAAACGCCTCAAAGCACAGCAACAAGAGGCAATTCGTCAGCAACAAGCGATTCAGCAGCAGCAAGCGGTCAAACAAGCCGCCAGTCAGCCAGAGAAGAAACCTTCAGCCACCCCCTCTCCCCCAACGCCGGATACCTCAGTCGAACAACTCGGACGAATTCTGAATGCGATTCTCTCAAATTCCAGTGACTTTTTCCTATTGTGCGATCGCACGGGCAAATATGTCTATGTGAATCAAGCCGCAGCCCAGGCTTGGGGACTCCAGCAAAAAGATTTTATCGGTAAAACTTGGCATGATCTGAAGTTGTCCGCCGAACAGATGGAACAGTTGGATATTCAACGGGACTTGGTTTTAACCACGGGAGAGTCTAGAACCGACGAAATTACCTTAACCACGGTTGAGGGGGTGAAGGATTACGAGTACACGATGACTCGTTTAGAGAATCTCGACGGGGATGGTAGCGCCATTGTGATCACGTTTAAAGATTTGAGTGAACAAAAACAGGCGAGGGTAGCTGTTAGCGAAGCTATGGCAAAAGAAGCCGAATATCGGGCGCTCAAATCCCATCTTTCCCGATTGGCTTCAGTGGTTACCCAAGAACTTCGTAATCCTCTGAACAAGATTTTTTCCCATGCTAAATACCTGGAAAATAACCCCGATTTCGACACTGAGAACGACAACCTTTACTATCTCCAGCGCATCCAAGGGAATGCTCACCGGATCAACCAAATCCTGAATGATCTGCTGTGGATTAATAAGGTTGAATCCAAACAACTACCTTTAAATCCCACAGAAGTGAATTTAACTCAGTTGTGTCAGGAATTAATCACCCAGTTACAGGAGCGTACACCATCAAGACGCCAAATTACCTTTGTCAGTCCTGAATCTTGTTGTCGCGTTGCTGATGAAAAATTGTTGCGCCGGATGTTGACAAATTTGATGATTAGTGCATGGCGCTATTCACCAGAGGATAGTCCGATCAAGTTGGAATTGTTGTGTCAAGACGTACAGATAGTGTTTCGTATTCCGGATTTTGGGAGTAATATTCCCGAACCTGAGCAAAATGTCTTATTCAACGCCTTCGACACCAATAGTCATGGTGATGGGGTGACGGGGAGTAGTTTAGGGCTGATACTAGTTAAACATTGTGTGGATTTACAAAATGGTGCGATCGCGGTAGAGTCTCAAGCCGGAGAAGGAAGTACGGTGACAATTACTCTACCCTTACCGCAACCTGGGGAGGAGAACCCGTAGACGATGGGGATGGGGAATTGATACATAATCAGGTAGAACCCCGGTTCTTTCAGGATTGTAGAGACGTAGCATGCTACGTCTCTACAGTGTTCTGGAGGAGTATTCAACCTGAATTTGATATAAGCTACAGGCTTGACGCACACCTGGAGGCTTTCAGGCGATAGCAACGGGAAAATAAGGTGAGCGTTACGTCGAACTCAGCTAACCAAATCGTCAAGTTTTTGCTATGATAGCTATCGAGTAAGTTGCGGACGTGGCGGAATTGGCAGACGCGCTAGATTTAGGTTCTAGTACCGTAAGGTGTGAAGGTTCAAGTCCTTTCGTCCGCATTTGAGTATAGCTTCGGTTAGACGCGATCGCACGTTTGCTAAGTTTTGCTAAGATGAGTGAAGTGCGATCGCACGGGGAGCATGTCAGAAGATATTTTCTGCTACCAATCTCATAGACGCGATCGCGCCTCCTGGGAAGGACAGAAAAGACTTGCATAAATCGGGGGAACCTCTGGTAATGTCTTTCCGAGAACCCATCCGCAAAAAGAATTTCTCACCCTTGAGTCGCAAGTCCGCGCCGAATCCGTCGCAGCGACGCCGTTTCAAAGTTCCGACTCTCCCTGGCTCTATGGTAGGCTTTGGCTCCTTGCCCCATTACTAGAATGAAACAGCCCTGCCAATCACCAGTTTATAAACGTTTTTGACGATTCCCTAAAAAAGCGACAACACCCAATCCCACCAATGCGAAAACCGTGCTGGGTTCAGGAACAGGTGTGGCGCGGAAGCCATAAAATTTGCCGTCAGCATCTTGATAGCGTCCAACAATCACTCCGGTATCATTAATGTCCAGCACCCGAGTTGACAAGGCATTGGGGAAGGCAAGTTCCTGGAATTGCCCATTGTTCCAAATAAACGAGTAAGAATTTCGCCCTGTTTCAGGCAGAGTAAACACGCCGATAATCGAATCTTTATTGTTAATGGCAGAGGGTCTAGTTCTGTCTGCTCCGGGAATGTTGAGTTGGGTAAGTTGCTCCCCTGCCAGAAGAAAACCATGGGTGCCATTGGTATCATTAAAATGACCAGTAATCTTGCCAGCGTCATTGATTCCCCAAGGGAAAATCTGACTTGCTCCAGCAATCGTAATCGGGGTGACATCATCAGGACTTAGAGTTGAGAAGTTCTCGGCATTCAGCAGAAATCCATGCACCTCATAAGGATTCCAGAAAAGATCGGTATAGTAGAACCCAACAATCTGCCCTGCATTATTGATTGAAGAGAACTCCACGTCTGGGAAATTACTGCCAGGGAACAGATCAGGAGTGTAGAACTGACTGCCGTTATATATGTAGGGTTCTGCCTTGAGGAAGGAGTCGTCGCGGAAGGAGTACCCCACGATAGTACCTGCATCGTTCATGTCCCATACCGCAGTCGCGTAAGATTCAGGCGGGTTAAAAAACTTTACTTCCCCATCGCTATCTACAAAGAAACCTGTTGCAGGGCTGTTTTCCGCTTTTTGTCCGGCAATTTGTCCAATGTTGTCAATCGCGTTAACGGTAACGAATGTAGCACCAGGGATATCGAAGCGCTCGTACTTATACCCAGTCGCTAGGGAGATTGCCGCAGCAGGTGAGGTAACCGCGATCGCTAATGCAGATAAGGTAAGGGACGTGAGGCTAATGGGGACTGTACTGGTCATGGTCATGCACTGGCTAAAAATGAGATTGATAATCATTATCTCAAAAAATCTGAAACTAATCTGGATATTGCGGTTTTGTAACTCAACTTGAGCGATCGCCCCCAGCCAGGGAAACAAAACTTTATTTTTTGAGAATTGTTATCATTCTCATTTTTGTCTATACTCTGAAGACAGCAAAACCATGGGTTTTACCCAAAGGAGAATC
Organism: Coleofasciculus sp. G2-EDA-02; assembly: GCF_040226375.1. NCBI lineage: Bacteria > Bacillati > Cyanobacteriota > Cyanophyceae > Coleofasciculales > Coleofasciculaceae > Coleofasciculus > Coleofasciculus sp. G2-EDA-02. The sequence goes on from NZ_JAVKEW010000203.1 coordinate 31,571, forward strand.
TCATGTCGAATATCGACATCATCCGCGCTTGGAAAGACACAGACTATCGTGAAAGCTTGAGTGAGGCTGAGAAGGCGCAGCTTCCAGAGAATCCAGCCGGATTGATTGAATTGGCAGATGAAGAGATGTCATCCATGGCTGGCGGTGCGCTGAACGTGCTGGCGCAGGGTACGTCTCATGAAGAAACCTGCCACACCGATTGCGAACATTGTGGGGAAACAACCCTGAGCTTGTAAAACCAGTGATGTACTATCAATGACCTAGGCTGGAACCTAGGGAGAGGCTACGCCTGTAGGAAGGCGCACGCCTGCGTTGATTGATCAGACTAAACAAACAATCACGGACATAGCATAATCCCCTGCTATAGGCTTTGCGTGTAGTAGGGGTTTCTCCGTGACGGCTCTAGAGTTCAAGTAGTAATTATAACAAATAGATTGAGGCAGGATTTTGGAGCAAAGCGTGATGAATCAGGGGTTAAAGGGAGTAGCCTGGTATCAGGCACTGACATTGAGGGAACGGATTGCAACGCTAGACACACTGGAGCCTGCAATTGATCAGGAATTTGACGAGGCTTTGGCAGAGAGTCGATGGCAGCGATGGCGATCGCAAACCCCCTTTCCGATAGACTCCTACTATACTCAACGATTAGCAACCGATGGACTCACCCCTGAATCCTTTCGCTACCTTTTAGGTGAATCGATAGCCGCATTACAACAGCGTTCCCCTACTCCACCCGATTGGTTAAACGAACTAGAGAAAGCCTTTTCCCGTACCGAACCCCCCAAGATCAAAATTATCCCGCCTTCCCAGTTATCACCCGGTAAAGAGTCATCGGGTTTCCTCTATGCCATTGAACCCCTCATTAGCCAAGGCATTGAGCGCCTAGACGTTGGTATCCAATCCCTACTCAATAGAACCCAATCAAAAATCCCCTTTAACCCCAACACAATCAACGAGATTTTCTATCAGCATCTGCCCCAACCATTGCTCCAGATGTTGAACCAAACCCTGATATTAGAACTCAACGTTGCTCGTTTGCAAGGGCTGTTGTCAGGCAATAATCCGAGAGAGCGATTCTTAAGCTTCTTAGAACGAATATATCAACGGGATGTCATGCTTGGTATATTACAAGAATATCCCGTTTTGGCAAGACAATTAGTAACTTGTATTGAGCGCTGGGTTAAGGTTAGCCTGGAATTTATCCAGCGTCTGTGTGCTGATTGGGATGAGATTTGCACGACATTTTATCCCCACAGCAATCCCGGTGTATTGACAGAACTAAAACCGAATGCAGGGGATAGTCACCGAGGGGGGCGTTCTGTTGCGATCGCTAAATTTAGTTCTGGCTTCCAGATTGTTTATAAACCCAAATCCCTAGCCATAGATGTCCATTTTCAGGAACTCCTTACTTGGCTCAATCACCGAGGAAATCACCCAGCCTTCAAAACTATCAACATTCTCAATCGTGGGAGTTATGGATGGGTAGAATTTGTCACTGCCCACAGTTGTCACTCCCCAGAAGAGGTTCAGCGTTTTTATCAACGAATTGGCGGCTATTTAGCGTTGCTGTATGCCCTAGAAGCCACAGATTTTCATTCGGAAAACTTAATTGCCGCTGGGGAGCAACCTATCTTAATTGACTTAGAATCCCTATTCCACCCCCGCCGCACCACTATCAATACCACCCCTTTAAAAGAATCGGTATTTCTGGCAAGCCAACAACTGGCTTACTCCGTTTTGCGGGTGGGATTACTGCCAAATCGCCGTTGGACAAGTCACCAATCAGAAGGACTTGACAAAAGTGGCATCGGTAGTCAACCAGGTCAGACTGTACCACGACGGATTCGGTCTTGGGAAGGAGTGGCTACGGATGAAATGCGAGTCGTTCGCCAGCAAAGGTTGCTGCAAGGCGCTCAGAATCAACCGCATCTGCTGGAGACTGAGGTGAATGTTTTAGATTTCGCCGAGGAGATTGTTACTGGATTTACAGCAGTTTATCAGGACTTGGTAAAATACCGGGATGAGTTCCAGGCACGTTTAACTCACTTCGCTGAGGATGAGATACGTGTCGTTTTGCGTCCCACCCGGACTTACGCCGCGTTACTAGCCGAGAGTTTCCATCCCGATGTGTTGAGAAATGCCCTAGAGCGCGATCGCTGGTTTGATAAACTCTGGATTGAAGTCCAGCATCTTCCAGATATTGCCAAAGTGATCCCGACGGAACGGCAGGAGTTATGGCAGGGGGACATCCCCATGTTTACTACTCGTCCCAATTCCCGCGATGTGGTTGGCAGCAATAACCAAATCTTCGCTAATTTTTTTGAGCGATCGGGAATGGAACAGGTAGTATATCGCCTTGAGCAGTTAGATGAACGGGATTTAGAGCGACAAACCTGGTTTATCCGCGCTTCTGTTTCCACGTTAGCGATGGCAGAGGAGGGTGTTGGTTGGCAAGGATACCCACGATTTGAGCCGCAGACAAGGTGCGATCGCGAACAACTTCTAGCGGCGGCTTGTCAGATTGGCGACAGGCTGGAGTTAAGCTGCTACGCAGCTAAACCGGATAAACAGCATTGCCTTTGTTTTTGATTTTTCTATTCCATTTAATTATAAGCTCTCCTTCATTTAATAATTTATGTAGCAATTTTTCTAGTTCTTCTACTGATTCAAATAGTCGAT
>NZ_JAVKEW010000204.1:0-29100 GCF_040226375.1 Coleofasciculus sp. G2-EDA-02
ATATTATATATAGTAGATACCTGCGTGGTCAATTGTGTGTACCGATGAAAACAGAAAGACTAGATATCAGATTAACTAAGTATGAAATGCGACAACTAAAGGAAGAGGCTACCAGGCGGGGAATGAGCAAGTCTGAGTTGATCACAAGCTTGATAAGCTGTAACGCATTTAATTTGATAAGGCAATCTAAGCTATCAAAGGGTTTCAGTAGCTAAATTATTGGATTTAGCTGCATAGCAGCTTAGCTCGTTTAAGATCACCTTTGTAATTTGGTCATCTACGTCCCTCCGATGACCCGCCTCATATCCCACACCTAAAAGGATGTGGGTTTTACGGCGCTTGCTATAAAGCGTGATTGACGCGGAGAAAATGACCATCGGGCGAAACCAGTGCTTCACCGGTTGCGGCATCATCAAAGGCACGTCTGAAGCGTTCTTCACTCTCCCGGAGTTTTTCCTCGATTTGTTTAAGTTCGGTGATATCTCGCCCTTCTGGAATCAGCAACACCACATTTCCCAGGCTATCCGTCACGGGTTTGAGGGAAAAGTCAATCGTGGCAATGGTATTCCCTACCCCTTGCACATCGACTTTATAGCGGATAAACTCACCTTGAGCAGCTTTGGCGATCGCGTCTTTTAATTGGGCTTGGGTTTGTGGTGAAATCGTCCACCACCGGGCTTGCCAAAAGGGTTTGCCTATTAGCGTACCGTTTCCATCCAAGAAATACATTTTTGCATCTGTTGACCCATGGTTTGTGCATCTGCATGATACCGCCGTCCATGTCCAGGAAGTACCCACTCAAACCGATAGGTAGCCAGACGCCGCATCGAGTTGAGCAATTCTGACCACGAGTACCAGCAGAGATCATCAAAGGCATAGAGTTGATGGAGGCGGTTAGACCAAGCCAGATGGTCACCCGTAAACAGAAACCTTTGCTGGTAGAGTAAAACGGTATGACCTTTAGTGTGACCGGGAACCGGGATAATTACCAAATCGGGGGATAGTGCGATCGCGTCGTGACCGGTTAGCTGAATTTCCACATCACTCGTCTTGGCGGTAATATCATCACTGTGCAGAATGCGATCGCACCCGAAATGCTCTCGAAACTTTTCATGGTCTGCGATATCATCCCGATGGGTAAGATACATATAGCGAATTTCACCCATTTTTTCCAAACGCTTAACCAAAGCTGGCGTAAATCGGGGCGAATCGACTAAAATATTCCCCTGCTCCCGGACAATTAAATAACTCGCCGCCCCATAAGAACTTTCCGCATGATAACCGCAATGGTAAACATTATCCGCGATCGGAATCGGAAAGGTTTCCTGAACCGCTTTAATATCCTGAGGCTTGTCTACCGTACCAATTGAAGCCGTGGGACAGGATAGCAACGCCTGCATCGCTGCTAATCGTTCAGTTTCATTCGTCGGTTGATGGTAAACTGCTGATTGTTCATCTGCCCGATGGAATACGTTTGGTGCCATCCAGCGACAAGTATCACAATCAATACAAGTTTTATCGACATAAACGTCACCCAAAACGTTTTGGGGACGACGTTGATTCAGAGTAGCCATTGTTTTATCTGAGTTTTAACTATCGGATTGGATTAGAGGTGCAATACTTATAAAGTAAGAAATATACAAAAAAATGCCCTCTACCCCAAGGGGAAGAGAGCCAAGTATGGTTTTGAGGTGTGAGGAGCATAATTAAATCGCCAAAAACCTGATCAAACCTCTCTATACTTGAACACCTCGCGTGCGTGAAGACAACAACCGCTTGCATCAGGGTAACGATAGATCATGGACAGCTTATACACCTTCAAATTTAATCACTCCAGTGCCTTACAAGCACTTGCTGATGGGCAAACGGACACGATTGACTACTACGAAGCCAGAATTAAACTGTTTAACGTATCCGTGATGGCAGATTACGACCAACTCGTCTGCCTTCCCACTCTAACGGGGATTGATAAGCACTGGTATCAAATTGAAACCGCCCGCAAAGTCCTCAGACAACTGGGAGGACGCGCCCTTTTAGCCGATGAAGTCGGACTGGGAAAAACGATTGAAGCCGGACTCATCTTAAGTGAATACCTGGCACGAGGTATGATTGAATCTCTGTTAATTCTTACCCCGGCTTCTCTCGTCTCTCAGTGGCAACAGGAATTGCAAACGAAATTTGGTATCGACACCATTACCAGCGACGATAAACAACTCCAACTCAACCGGAGGGAATTTTGGAGTACAAATAACCGACTGATTGCCTCACTGAATACGGCTAAATCAGCGAATCATTTTAACCTAGTCACAGCCCGAAACTGGGATTTAGTCATCGTTGATGAAGCACACCACCTGAAGAATCGCAGCACCCTAAACTGGAAACTCGTCAACGCCCTAAATAAACGATTCATTTTAATGCTCACGGCTACTCCTGTCCAGAACTCTCTGGTGGAATTGTTCAATCTCTTAACCCTGCTTAAACCGGGACTATTAAAAACAGAAGCGGCGTTCAAAAAAGAGTACGTTTCTTCAAAAAATGGACGAGTTCCCAAAAATCCCGAAAAGCTGCGCCAGTTAATGCGGGAGGTAATGGTTCGCAATACCCGTTCTTTAGTTGATGTTCAGTTACCCAAACGCTTCGCTACCACCATCACGGTTACTCCTTCCCAGAGTGAAGAGAAACTTTATCAGGATTTGACCGAGTATCTGCGTTCTTGGGAAATCACTGAACCCGACTCTGGCAAAACCAAGAAATTAGACAAGTTTTCCCGCACCAATCTTTTAATGCGGGCAGGTTCCTCACCTCAAGCTTTAGCCGATTCACTCAAAAACCTTGCTAAGAAATTCCCTAGTGATGAATTAAAACGGTTAACCCGACGCGCCTCACAAATTAAAAAAGTTGAGAAGGCTTTAGCTTTAGTAGACTTACTCAAAAAATCGACTCAAAAAACCATCGTATTTACCACTCATCGAGCCACATCTGCTTACTTAGCCAAAACACTGGAACAAGCGGATATCTCCTTTGCCCAATTTCTCGGAGATATGTCGTTAAAAGAGAAAGACGCAGCAATTGAAGCCTTTCGCGATCGCGTCCCCGTATTGCTCGCATCTGAGACAGGTGGAGAGGGGCGGAATATCCAATTTGCCAACGCGATTGTCAACTACGACTTACCCTGGAACCCGATGAAAATTGAACAACGCATTGGTAGAATCCACCGCATCGGACAGCAACAAGATGTGTTTATCTTCAATTTCTGTCTTCAGGATAGCATTGAGGAATACATCCTGCGAATCTTGCATGATAAAATTAATATGTTTGAACTGGTGGTCGGGGAAATCGAAACTATCTTAGGGAATGTGGATGAGGAGTTTGATTTCAGCGACGCGGTGATAGACATTTGGTTAAAACATCAAGCCAAACCTGAATTAGATACAGCCTTTGAAAACCTAGCCACTGACTTGATCAACGCTAAAGACAAATATCGCCAAATTAGCGAACTCGATGAACAGATTTTTGGAGAAGATTTTGAAGCTTAATTTTAGAAAGCAAATGCTAGAAATCTTCTTTTATGTGTTCCTGATCTGAAAATGGTTTCCAATCCAATCCTGTCTACCCTAGCTCAACTCATCTCCTTACACGAAGGAATCGCCGAACCGGATGGCGAGCAGGTTTTGAATGTACTTTTAACTCAAACGATTGCCAAAGCTCTCGACTTACCTGAAGAGGTAACTTTCGCCACGAGAGCTGATATTCCCGAAAGCCATTTTGTTACTTATCACTCAGCCGTGCTGAATAAGTTTTCTGAACTGCTAGCAGATAGAGGATGTGTGACACAATTAGGCGTGAAATATGAGGGTTATCTCAAAACGACAGGGTTTGAAAAACTGCTACAGCTTCATATTGCACCTCAAAATGGGTTGGTTCGATTTATAGAAGCTAAACCAAAAACCACTCGTTATATCTGGTGCAATGTCGCCTATACAGCCGAAGCAAATGAAAGAAGAATCGGGATGGTTTCCTTTATTATTAATGAGTCAACTGGAGTGACTCCTGTAGACATTGGCGATGCTTTATTTTGGGAAGCTGATCGAATTGATGTTAATGATTCGGAAAATTCAGCCGTGATGCAGTTTGAGGAGTTGTCCAGTTTAATTGAACAGACAGCCGCTAAATTAATTAAAGCGGAGCTAGAGAAGTGGAATGCTAAATTAACCCGAACACTAAGAAGAGATTCAGAACGACTTCATGCTTATTACGGTGCGATCGCGGCTGAGATTGCTGCCAAAATTGAGCATAAAGGATTAAGCGGTGAAGAAAAAGAGAAGGAGTTAGCCAGAATTGAAGCAACTCAAAGGGAATTAGAGCGGAAACTGGCAGATATCAAGGAACGTTATACCCTCTCTGTAGACGCTTTTTTACACAGCGCTATGGTGATTCATCTGCCCACAATCCATATTAATTTTGAATTAGTTAGAAAGAAGGTAAAACGGGCAGTGACAGCGGTTTGGAATCCCTTTACAAAAGTCCTTGAGCCTTTACGTTGTGAAGTATCAGGAGAACCCGTATATGAATTTTATTTAGATGATAAGGTGGCTAAAATCATCTCACCTAGCTGTTGGCATAAGTAGAGACGTTGCAGGCAAAGTCTCTACCAAATGATGTGTCCTAACCGCTATGGCGGTTGCTATAAATTCTACGTTAGACTGCTCGGTATGAACTCATGTTCCTCCCGCCGAATTCTCCTGAACGAATATCCACTTAACTCATCCGACAAACAAATCCCAACCTAACGATGACAACTAACAAAACTAAGCATCCCAGAGATAAGTTTATTACAGTCTATGGCAGAAAACCTGTATTAGAAGCATTATCTAACCAGGATATTGTTATTGATAAAGTCTTAATTGCCGATAATGCCAGAGGAGAATTTATTGATGAAATCATCAAGGAAGCCAAAGAAAGAGGGGTGACAATTTCGCGAGAATCACCTAAATACATTACCAGAATTTCTCGCAACGGTCGTCATGATCAAGGCGTCGTTGTCGATGTGATTCCACCGGCGATGGAAGCATTATCAACTTATTTAGAACGAGAACAATCTCATCCCCCTAATCTTAAACCTCAAACCCGCAAATTATTAGCCTTAGATGGGGTCAAAAATCCCAGTAATGTGGGCATGATTATCCGCACTTGCCTAGCGGCTGGGTTTGACGGAATTATCCTGCCCCGAAAAGGATGTCCTGATCTGAATCCTCTGGTGATTAAAGCCTCAGCAGGTACAGCATTTTATACCAGAGTTCTGCGCTGTGCTGAACTGTCTGAAGCCCTCCAGCAATTGCATCAAGCTAATTATAAAATTTATGGATTGAGCGGCACAGCCACCTTAACACTCTATAACCTATCCTTTTCTCCATTTTCAGTCTTTGTTTTGGGAAATGAAACCGAAGGAATTAACCCCAATCATCACAACTTAATTGATACATGGGTATCAATTCCAATTGACTCCCCAGCCGAATCCTTAAACGTCGCCTCTGCCGCCGCCGTCGTTTGTTTTGAATTGAAACGTCAACATTTAGAGCAGCGTTCCAGTAACAGCAATTGAACCTGTTAACTTGTAGTTAATGTGTAGGTTGGGAAAACGCAAGGAAACCCAACTGATCCCAAATCCGGGTTAGCTACTTATAATCCAGTCCGCGCAGGCGGACGAAAGGGCCAGTGTAGCAGCGATTTCAATCGCCTCCTCTTGCCGGGGGTAATTCAGTTTTTCATATAAAAACAAATTGACTCGGATTAGGAATTAACAGCGTTTGATTCGGCTTAATCTGGGTAGCATTATCCAGATATTGAAAATGCCCCCTGATTGACGTGTGACTAGAAAACCTGTAATATTTCTAGGGTGGCACAGCTAAAACAGTGGAATAAATTGTAGGTTATTTTGACGCCAGCAAATCTCAGAAAATATAGGCTAAAGCCCTTACTACGAACCCAACTATGCGCTTTGTCTTTGGGTATTGTTTGCTTCTGTACCCCTCCTGCTGGCGCTGAAGTGCCTCCTATGCTGACACAGGGGAATAGTCAACCTGTCGAGATGCAGTTGCTAACATCTCCAGAAACGATTATCCAGGAATTGGTTAAAGCCGATGTCGTCTATCTCGGAGAAATTCATAGTAATCCTGACGACCATAAAGCCCAACTGGAAATTCTGCAAGCCCTTTATCAAGAAAATCCCAAAATTGCCCTAGGGATGGAAATGTTCCAGCGACCTTATCAGGATATCCTGGATCAATACTTAGCCGGACAAATTACAGAAACTCAATTGATTGAGCAAACAGAATATGAACAACGCTGGGGATTTCCCTGGGAATACTATGCCCCCCTATTACAGTTCGCTAAAACTCATCAACTGCCTGTTTTAGCATTAAATACCCCCACAGAAATTAGCCGTAAAGCCGCCCGGAATGGCTTAGAAAGTCTCACGAGTGATGAACTCCAGCAGATTCCCCCCCTAGACGAAATTCGCACCGATAATGCTGAGTATCGGCAAATGGTTCAGGAGGTTTATAATCAGCATCAACAGGCAGGTCATGGTAATAGTGATGGCTTTGAGCGATTTTTCACGGTTCAGGTGCTGTGGGATGAAACCATGGCAGAAGGGATTGTCGATTTTCTCACCGCTAATCCAGATTATCAAGTCGTCGTGATTGCGGGTAGGGGTCATATTGTCTATGGCTATGGTATACCCAGCCGAGTTGCCCGTCGCTTGAGTTATCGTCCCTTAATTCAGCGTTCGGTACTGTTCGGTATACCGGAAGACTGGGAGGAAAATGGCGCGATCGCAGATTTCTTTTGGCAACCTCGCTAATATGATCTAAAGAAGCACGTTGCTGTTGACATGCACAACCTACCCGATTCAGCCAATCGCTTGCACTATCAAGGGATTTACCCCTGTCCCATCTGTCGTGTGGGTCAAATTCAAGGAATGCCATTAATGGATGCGATGGCTTGTGAAGCCTGTCGTCATATTTTCGTGGCTGACTTGGAACAGCAATTATTGAAAATGACCGATAGACAGCCTCCCCTCACCTGGCGCTGGAATGGTAAAACCTGGGTTGGGGCGCACCTACAAGGCGTTGAATGGGGATGGGTTACCTGGATTTTTGCGGCGGTGTTTGTGATTCTACCCGCCACGTTAATTGGGGTAGCGGCTTACACCTTCCCGCCCACGCCCGGTAGCCGCTTGGCTTGGCTACCATTGGTTTGGACTGGATTAACCTTTTTATTCCATTTAGCCGTTATCATCTGGCTATTAATGGAGTTTTATCAGTTTCCCCTGGGAGTCTACTTACGAACTCGGCGACGGCGGTTATTAAGGCGTTAAGTAGGGGCTGCTGAATAAGTGTTGTAGTGGGAATCCATGGGCTAGTGTCAGCACTGGCGTTTCATGTTGAGCGCTTTGATGTTTGGGTGAAGGGAAAAATCATTGAATTGGATTGAGCCCCTACGTGGCTCTCGCATTCGCGCCCATATTGATCGGATTTCTAGTCAACCTCCCATCGCGAATGCGAGAGCCCAATCCCCAACCACCCATTCACCAATTAACAAAGGACGATCGCACGCAGCAAAACTGTAACATAAATAGGGGAGTCTCTCTCAAAAGACCAAGGTTCAAGGGTCAAGCCTGTGCAAATTACGTTTTTAGGAACCAGTTCCGGAGTACCAACGCGATCGCGCAATGTGTCTAGTGTGGCACTGCGTCTCCCTCAACGGGCAGAGTTTTGGCTGTTTGACTGTGGTGAAGGCACTCAGCATCAGCTTTTACGCAGTGAAATCAAAACCAGTCAGCTTCGCCGCATTTTTATCACCCATTTGCACGGTGACCATATCTTTGGCTTAATGGGACTACTGGCTAGCTGTGGTTTAGCGGGTAATGTTGATCGAGTTGATATTTATGGTCCGCCCGGTCTCAATGATTACCTAAAAGCTTGCGGCAAATACTCTCATACCCGTTTTTCATTCCCAACTCAGGTACACACCGTTAGCCCCGGTATTATTTACGAGGATGAGGAATATACGGTAATCTGTGGGACGCTCAAGCATCGTGTGACTGCCTTTGGATATCGCATTGTTGAAAAAGATCGTCCCGGACGGTTTGATGTGGAAAAAGCGAAGGCATTGAAGATTCCACCAGGACCTATCTATGGCAAACTTAAGCAGGGAGAAACCGTCACCCTAACTGATGGACGTAAAATTCAGGGCAAAGACTTGTGTGGGGAACCTGAAGTTGGGCGTAAATTTGTTTACTGTACAGATACAGTCTATTGTGATGGAGCGGTAGAACTTGCCCAGGATGCTGATGTGTTGATTCATGAAGCGACGTTCGCTCATCACGATTCTCAATTGGCATTTGAACGGTTGCATTCCACATCAACGATGGCGGCACAAGTGGCGTTAAGCGCTGGAGTTAAGCGGTTAATTATGACCCATTTTAGCCCTCGTTATGCACCCGGAAATGACATTGAGTTAGAGGATTTGCTAGCGGAAGCACAAGCAATTTTTCCGAAGACCAAGTTGGCGTATGATTTCTTAACTTACGAAATCCCCCGACGTCGTGCACCGGAGTTAGTGGTATAGAGGGAGGTCAACAACCCATCGCTAAAAGCGAGGGCTTGAAATACAGCCCTAGTTGACCAGACTTAGGTAGTAATACCTACGTTTAAGGCAAGTGTTAAAGTTCCTACCTTGGGATGTGTAGCTAGTCTCAAGCCCTAGAACTCAAAAGTTAAACAGCCATTTGGGAGGCAGTGCTTTTGAGGTAGTACCGACCTTAAACTTTGTCGAAGCTAACATTACCCGAAAGGAGGCTCACTCGTGAGCAAAGTTTTCGTTCTAGACACCAACAAACAGCCCCTCAATCCTATTCATCCGGGTAGGGCAAGAATGTTGTTATCTCAGGGAAAAGCTGCCGTTTTCCGTCAGTATCCCTTCACGGTAATACTTCATAAGGAGGTACTAAACTCTAAAATTGAACCACTTCGCGTAAAGATTGACCCAGGCGCTAAGACCACGGGGCTGGCATTAGTTAACGACAGCACAGGCGAAGTCATTTGGGCTGCCCAGTTGCAGCATCGCGGATTTCAGATTCGGGAGGCTCTAACCTCTCGTCGCCAGTTACGACGTTCACGACATAACCGCAAAACCAGGTATCGTAAGCCACGCTTCCTTAATCGCACCCGTCCCAAAGGATGGCTACCACCGTCTCTTAATAGTCGAGTCGCCAACATCCTGACTTGGGTTAAGCGTCTGTCGTCACTGTGTCAAATCACCGCCATCTCTCAAGAATTGGTCAGGTTTGACACTCAACAGATGGAGGACGCTGATATTAGCGGAGTTGGCTACCAACAAGGCACGTTGGCAGGTTACGAGATACGCGAGTTTCTCTTAGAGAAATGGGATAGAACCTGTGCCTACTGTGGCGCAAAGGATACCAAGCTTGAGATTGAGCATATTGAACCTCGGTCGAAGGGTGGCTCTAACAGGGTCAGTAATCTGTGTCTAGCCTGCGTTCCTTGCAACCAGAAAAAGAGCAACCAGGACATCAAGGACTTTCTCAAGGGTAAACCTGACCTGCTCAAGCGCATCCTGTCTCAAGCTAAAAGACCTTTGGCTGATACAGCAGCAGTTAACACAACCCGATGGAATCTGTACGAAAACCTCAAGAAAACGGGTTTACCTGTTGAGGTTGGTACGGGTGGACGTACCAAATATAACCGCACCATCCGAGGCTTAGAAAAAACTCACTATTGGGATGCTGCCTGTGTTGGTGCCTCAACTCCAGAGCGGTTAATCACAACAGGGGTTAAACCTTTGTTAATTGCTGCCAAAGGTCACGGAACCCGTCAGCAATGCCGTACTGATAAGTTTGGGTTTCCGGTTCGTTATTGTTCCAGAACCAAATTCCACAAAGGTTTTCAGACAGGTGATATCGTAAAAGCTGAAGTCACTTCTGGGAAAAAGATTGGAACTTATGTTGGTCGAGTAGCCACTCGCGCCACTGGAAGTTTCAATATCTCAACGCCTGATGGGTTAATTCAGGGTATTAGTCATAAATACTGCACACATATTCACAAGAAGGACGGATATTCGTATGCCTTCTAAGTGCTGCCCCTCCTTTCCTCCCTTCGCTGAAAGCGAGGGTCTCCAGGAGGGAGAAAGGCTGATAAAAGAACTGAAGAGCATCTCATCATCCTGTGACATCCTTTTTTTGGTATTTTTGATGAATTAAGCAATTGATGTTAGCTACAAAGTGTATTTATTTTGTAAACTTTTGTCAACAATTTTTACTGAAAATTTATAAACTAGAACTTAATCTTCACACAATCTTTAAACTGAAGCTCTACCAGTGCGAATGTACTACAAAAAGAATATATGGTTTTGAACCGTAGAAATAGTGCAACCCCCACTAAGGAATTTAGTGGGGGACTAAGCTGTTATGCATTTAAATTGCGAATGGGCAGTGACCAAGATGGTTGCACCACAAGGATTTCGCAGTTTCTAACATTATGGTTTAAATGCCAAACAGCCTATCTTACCACATCATCACGGCTGTTTCTCCCGCGCGATCGCTATAGTAGAGGCGGATACGTAACACATAGCGCAGCCCCCGGAATAACTTGACCTGAATCTCAGCATTATAGTCCTCGCCACTATCGTCATCTCCGGTGAGATAACGGAGTTCACCATTAACCTCTTCAAACAGAACCATAACCGTGTCTGATACGCCAAAGGTGCGAATCGTATAGGTTCGTGTCGCTTCGGGTTGGATACGGAAATTCATCTGTTCCCCAGGTGCGATGGTTAAGGGAACCGATTGGAAGGGTTTAAGTTCGGTATAATCCTTCTCTCCTAACAGTGGGTAAAACGTCTTGATCCAAGTTCGATCCCTCTCAGATAACCCAGGTGCTGGAGTTAAACCATTTTTGTACTTGGGCGGTTCTTTAATTAAACCCGCGCCAAAGGGATAGTGCATAATTGAGTCGGGGTCCCAGTTTGACCCTTGCACTGTATCCGGGTTAATTTTACGAATGATATTGTAATAGGTGGTGTCCCGATCCCAATTATTCGGAGGTCCTGCGAGTTCGGCGTAAACGGCTTGTTCATCCCAAACAATACCAGCATTAGGGTTTTGGTGTTCGTGAGGGAATCCTAGGGTATGACCAATTTCATGGATAGCGGTGTCAATTTCCCCAGGATAGCGGGTTAAATCCCAACCAAAGTTCATTGTCCGTTCATCCCGCCCGATAGTTAGAATATCCCTGCCAATATAAGACCAAGCACCATCTCCGCGCAGGAAGCCAATCCGGATTTCTGCCTCGTCTGGTAAGTTCACTTCCTTAAATTCCAGTCCAATACCCACCTGCTTCCAGACATCAAAGGCTTTACGGACAACATTTTTTTCAGTCTCAGTCGTTGCCCAATCCCTTGGCTGATTGAAGAAGTAGTAATGTAAGATTGTGCCGTTCACCCATTTCTGATCCAGAAATTGGATAAGATTGGCACGATTCCGATTGACAATCCCTGACAAGTCACGCGGGGCAACTTCAGGGAGTGAGCAATAGGAATAGTTACCTGCTTCGTCAGGGGGTATGGGGGCAGTTGATTGCTCTTGTTCATTGAATGGGTTTGTATTCGATTGAACCATAAGAATTCTCCTAATGTAATTTAATGAGGCAGGCAGATAAGTAGGTGGACACAATAAAAGTTAACGGTAGCGATTGTCATTCGTCATTCGTCATTCGTCATTTGTCATTTGTCATTTGTCATTTGTCATTGGTACAGTCGGGGCGGGTTTAGTTACATCTGGGTGTAACCAAGAAGATAGTAGTGAAACCCGCCCCTACATAATCTTCCCCAGTTTCCCCAGCTCTTCCTATTCAGCTTTCTGCCGTAGAATTACCCAACCAACAGAGATCGAGTGTCTTGGGGGTCCATGCGCGGACCGAAACTCGTAACCAACTTTGCGGCTGCTTTGGAACCTAATTGACCAGCTTGAGCATAACTCATACCATGAGTCAGTCCGTAAAGAACCGCGCCAGCATACATATCTCCTGCGCCAACGGTGTCAACTGCCTTAACAGGTACTGGCTCAATCTCGATTATCTCTTGTCCATCAAAGATTACCGATCCTTTCGCTCCACGGGTAATCGCAAACCCCTTAGTTAACCCTTTGAAGTAATCAACAGCAACCGTAAGATCCTCAGTGTCCGCCATTTTTAGGGCTTCACTTTCATTAGCAAAGAGGAAATCCACGCCTGAACCGATGATTTCGAGCAATCCATCTTTAAAGAACTTCACCATATTGAGATCAGACAGGGATAGGGAGACTTTTTGACCCGCTGCTTTGGCAATATCTCTGGCTTGAATCGCCGCCGCTTTACTGGCAGCACCCGTGACCAAATACCCTTCAATATAGGTATATTTGGACTGTGCGATCGCGTCGGGGACTAATTCTGCTTCTGAGAAGCTTGCGGAAATTCCCAGGAACGTATTCATGGTGCGATCGGCATCCGGCGTGACAAACACCAAGCATTTACCTGTAATTCCAGCTTCAGGAGCATGGTATTGCAGGTTTGTGTCAACCTTAAAACGGAGTAGCTCCTCCAGGTAAACCTGTCCATCTTCATCATTGGCGACTTTACAAGAATAGAACGCTTTACCCCCAAATTGGCTCAGGGCAATCATTGTATTTGCCGCCGATCCCCCACCGCCGCGCTTCATTGACTTACCCTCCAAGCGTTTCAGGATCTTGTACTGATGATCTTCTTCAATTAAAGTCATCACCCCTTTATCAATGTCCAGTTCCTGGAGTAACTCTGGGGAAACTTCTAATTCAATGTCCAATAGGGCATTACCGAGACCATATACATCGTATTGTTGAGTCATCTTGATTCGTGGCTAAATCCTTCGTCCCTAATCGGTATGGGTTTCCCAGGAAAGCCAAGCTCCTAATTATAGTCCTAATCTTCCTTCAAAAGGAGGATTCTTTCGTATAACTCTCCAGTATATAACCCTAGTAGAGTAATCCTTTAGTGCGATCGCGCTGATATCTGACACCCCTTGCTCAATCCCCAAATTGGACAAGGGCAATACAACTCTATTATTTATGTTTATGGCTGATTAGCCTTGCCTACCCTATATCAAATCACCATACCCACAAACCTTACCCAATCTGAGTTACAAGCTTAACCACAATAAAATCAATTATGGCGGATCTTCCCAACAAACCGTGGACAATTTCATCAGCAGAGCTATTTAAAAAACTAGATGTTTCTGCCGATGACGGACTCTCTGACGCCGAGGTGCAGCAGCGACGTGAACAATATGGCGCTAACCGTCTCAAAGAAGCTCAGCGTCGCGGACCCTTACAAATCCTCATCGAACAGTTCAAAAGTCTGGTGATTGGGATTCTCGCCATTGCGGCAATTTTATCCTTTGCCTTTTCTCAGTGGATTGAGGGAATTGCTATTGTTTTTGCCATCTTAATTAATGCCGCCATTGGCTTTTTCATGGAATATCAAGCCGTGCGTTCCATGGAAGCCTTGCAAAGTCTGAGTAGCAGCAAAGCAAAAGTGCGCCGCCAAGGACAGATGCAAGAGATTGACGCGGAAAACTTGGTGCCCGGAGACATGGTACTCCTAGAAAGTGGAGATATGATTCCGGCTGATCTGCGCCTGACAGACTCCTCCCAAATGCAAGTAAATGAGTCCTCCCTCACGGGTGAATCTGTTCCTGTCAGCAAAACCACAGAACCCATAGAAGGGGATGTGGAACTTGCTGATCGCACTAATATGCTGTTCAAAGGCACCGCCCTGAGTCGTGGTTCCGGGGAAGGGCTAGTTGTGGCAACAGGAATGCAGACGGAGTTGGGTCACATTTCTGAGTTAGCCCAAGAAGCCAACACGGAGGAACGCACCCCCCTAGAAAAACGGCTGAACCAATTGGGACGTCGTTTGATTTGGGTCACTCTAGTTATTGTCGTCCTGATTGCCATTTCCGGCATTATCGTGGGCAAAGATATTCGCCTGATGGTGGAAACCGCTGTCGCCTTAGCTGTAGCCGCGATTCCCGAAGGATTGCCGATTGTCGCCACGATTGCTTTGGCGCGAGGAATGTGGCGTATGGCAAAGCGTAATGCCTTAATTAATAAACTGGCGGCGGTGGAAACTCTAGGGGCGACTAGCGTTATTTGTACCGATAAAACCGGAACCTTAACCGAAAACCGGATGACGGTGAGTCATATTGTCCTCGACTCCGGTGATGTTGAAATTAGTGGTGAGGGATTAGAACCCGAAGGGAAGTTCACCCAAGACAATAAAACCCTCAAACCCTTAGAGCATGACATTCTCCGCTTCGCCTTAGAAGTTGGCGTCTTATGTAATAATGCGGCATTACAACCAGAGGATTCCAATGAAAGCCGAGTTGTCGGTGATCCAATGGAAGTTGCTCTGTTAATTGCTGGGGCAAAAGCTGATCTCAAGCGTGAAGAATTATTAGAAGATATGCCCGAAGTGCGGGAAGAAGCGTTTGATCCCGACACTAAAATGATGGCGACGCTGCACAAAAGCAATGGTAATTATCGCTTTGCCGTTAAAGGCGCACCGGAAGCCGTCTTAGAGAACTGTACCCGTATCTTAACCCCAGAGGGTGAAAAAGAATTCCGCGATCGCGACTCCTGGAAGCAACGCAGCAATGATCTCGCCGCCCAAGGGTTACGGATTCTGGCATTGGCACAAAAAACGGTGGATAGTGAAGATGCTCAACCCTACGAAGATCTGACTTTTTTAGGCGTTGTCGGTTTACTTGATCCCCCACGCCAAGAGGTACGGGCGGCAATTGAGGAATGTCAAAACGCGGGAATTCGGGTGATTATGGTGACAGGGGATCAACCCGTAACCGCCCGAAATATTGGCATCGCTGTGGGCTTAACCGATGATGAACAAGCGGATGTGGTGCAGGGGAAAGACTTAAAAAGCCCCAAAGAATCCTCTTCGGAGGAACGTGAACGCTTAGTCAAAACCCCGATTTTTGCCCGGGTATCTCCAGAACAAAAATTGAACCTGATTGCCTTGCACCAAGACACCGGGGCAATTGTGGCAATGACGGGGGATGGGGTCAATGACGCCCCCGCCCTACAAAAAGCGGATATTGGTGTGGCTATGGGACAACGAGGTACTCAGGTGGCAAAAGAGGCGGCGGATATGGTGCTTCAGGATGATGCCTTTTCCTCCATTGTCGCGGCGGTGGAACAGGGGAGAGCGATTTTTAATAATATTCGTAAGTTCACGGTTTATCTGCTATCGGGGAATGTCGGTCAAATTATGGCAGTCACCGCCACCTCGTTAGTGAATGTTCCCTTACCTATCTTGCCCCTGCAAATCTTATATCTGAATATCATTAATGATGTCTTCCCCGCCCTCGCCCTTGGTGTGGGTGAAGGATCTCCCACCCTCATGGAACAACCCCCTCGTAACCCCAAGGAGTCGATTATAACTAGACGTCACTGGTTCGCGATCGCGGGATATGGTTTAATCATTGCCGCCCCTGTGCTGGCTTCCTTTTACCTGGCATTCAACTGGTTAGGATTGGAAAAAAATCAAGCTGTTACTATTTCCTTTATGACTATTGCCTTTTCCCGGTTGTGGCATGTCTTCAATATGCGCGATCCCGGAGCTGGTGTACTGGTTAACGAAGTCACCCGCAATAAATACGTCTGGGGCTCCCTTATCCTTTGTACTGGATTCCTCGCCGCTGCTATTTATCTACCCTTCCTCTCCGATATCCTGCAAACTCATGCCCCTAGTCTTCAGGGTTGGTTACTCATCCTGGGAATGAGTTTAGTTCCCTTAGTCATTGGGCAAATTGCCAAAATAATCGCCAAGTAGGGGTTTGGTTACCAAACCCCCGTGAAATTGTTCCCCTGTTCCCCTTTCCCTGACGATGAAATATGCCTCTTGAGGTAGATGTCAGCCCTAACGCTGCTATCCTAGGCTAAAGTGTTAAACCAGAAACTGAAAAATACTCAAAATAAGGTGAAATTCACAAAAACTGTTTTTCAGATTTATCGGCACATTCAAATAAAACTGGGAAACTAGGACATTAAATCGTCCCCAACCGTAACCTGAAACACAAGGAGAATAGGATGCCCAACAATACAGAATTCTTAGAAAAAGTCCAAAAGCAGGGTCACTTAGAAGACATCTACGACGCCCGCGATGTTACTGAGGTAGTGTTCCGCACCATGCGCGACTTAATGAACACAGACGCTTCAGATCGAGTGGAATCAGAACTGCGTCAAAACGATGACCCTGTACCGACTCCAGCCGAAGAACAGCAACAAGAAATTGCCGATCTTTGGAAAGATACCAATCCAGTTGTTAGCTTTCTGAGTCGGATTCGTCCCCCTCTGAATTTTGATGCTGATACCTTCTTGTTTCGCATCCGTCAAGAAGCGAGCTTGCCCAAAGGAGTCAGCCCAGAAACCGTCGTCACAGCTATCTTTTCCGCAACAAAAGACGAGTTGTCTCAGGAACGAATCAAAGAAATTGCTAGCTTTTTACCGCCTAAAATTCAGCAAATGTGGCAGCAAGCGTAGTTAGTCATTTGTCATTTTTCATTTGTTTGAATGTGTAGGGGCGGGTTTTACCAATAACGCTGCGGTTCAAAGCACTAACTGACCTAAACCCGCCCCGACCAAGTCCGAGAATTTTAGGGAGAGGTCAAATCGGTAGTCAATTACCGTCGCACATCGGTTACACGCCAACTCAGCTTGAAATTGAGCCAGAAATTCAATACCGTGACCGCCGCGATCGCGATTAACTTTGCCACATATTCATTAATACCAAAAACATTAAACAACAAATTCACGAGCAAAACATTGAGAATGAGTCCAGCTAAACAGATCACATTGAACTTCAAAAATCGTTTAAACCGCTTGCGCCATCCCCGTTGATGTCGAGAAATATCGCCAAACGTCCATAAATCATTCCACAAGAAATTGTTTAGAATTGCGACTTCAGCTGACAGAATCGCACTGCGGGTTAGTCCCAATTCTACCTGCTCTCGCAACAGATAAAAGACCGCCATATCCACAAACACTCCACTGAAGCCGACCAAACCAAAGCGCAGGAATCGACCAATAGGTCCTAGAGATAAACGTAAGCGCAGTAAGTGTTGTAAATACTCTACATACTGTTTCCAAGTAACCTTACTTTCACCCGCTTGACGCTCTTGAAAGACATAACCCACTTCCCCAATCCAAGGGACTCTTCCTCGACCCAAAACTTCAATTAAAATTTTATACCCTAGAGGACTCAGAGGACGACCGACTAAACATTGACGGCGCACCATAAAATAACCACTCATAGGGTCAGAAACACGCCCGATGACTCCTGGTAAGAGGATTAAGCCAATCGTCTGAGCGCCACGAGATAAAAATCGGCGGATAATACTCCAATCACTGACGCCACCGCCTTCAACGTGGCGACTAGCAACGGCTAAATCGGCTCCCCGTTGGATCTCACCCCATAACTGCAATAACAGTTCTGGGGGATGCTGAAGATCCGCATCAATCACACCCAAAACCTCTCCCCGCGCAACTTGCCATCCTCGGATCACAGCGGTAGACAGTCCCCGTTCATCAATCCGCCGCATGACTTTTAACTGAGGATAATCCGCCGTGAGTTCCTGCGCCACTTTCCAGGTGTCGTCCGGACTATTGTCATCTACGACAATCAGTTCATAATCCCCCGCCAGTTGTGAATCAAGTAATTGGCTTAATTGTTCAACAATCTGGGGAATATTCTTCGCTTCTTTGTAGGTGGGAATAATCAGGGAAAATCGCAGAGGACGTTCTTCCGTTGTGGATAAGACAGTGGTTACATCCGGAACTACAAACGAACCGGACGGAACAGGTAGCAGGGAATTCGCGGGATTGATACTCATGGGCTGTTGTTCAATTTTGACTCAAGCGGCTTGATCGGATAGAAGACTGATTTGAGAATTCATCATTCACTATTCAGAACTTTGATAGAGGTGAAGGGTAAATTGGTCTTCTTCCATTGTTCCCACCAGTGGCTGTGTTTCTATCAATTGGTATTGGGATTTTAAAGTGGTTTGGATGTTTTGTTGAAACTTGAGTTTTTCTGCTTCTGTTTTGGGTTTTGACCAAATGGGATCGCCGCTATCTAACCAGAGTACACGAGAAAAGTTGCCCGTTTGATTATTCAAGGTTTTCTCTAACACCGGAGCCAGTTTTGCGGGGGGTTGCGCCAGTAAAGTTACGGGCAAATCTGGGGGAATATAATATGCCAAACGGAGGACGTGACCCCAAGCCTGAGAGTTGATGGCGATTAAGGTGGGAGTGTTGGGTTCTTGCTCGATGATGTCGGCGATTTGATGGAACATCCTGCGATCGCGTAATGTGAAATCCCCGATACTGATCACCAGATAGAACCCTAACACTAAAGCGGCGGCGAGGGGTCGCCATTTTCCCATTGTCCGCTCAATCCAAGCGGCGATTAAGAGCAGGCATCCGGGTAAAATAAAGATCATCGATCGCCCCCAGCCAAAGCCAACGGTAAACTGACCTTTGAGAATATCAATCGTTAACGCTAGGAGGAGGGGAAAAATCCCCAAGAGCAACGCCACACCCAAAACCCTGTAGTGCTGCTGACGCCACAGACTTATACTACAGACAACCAGGAGTGCGATCGCGCCTACCCCAGCGACAGTAGCACTCACAAGAGGCAAACTGGTAGCCCAATCTCCCAATACTAAATGAATGCCTAGGGTTTGGATCACCCCTTCTAGGTGTTTCCCCACCGTTTCCATCCAGGTTTGAGTTGCTCCAAACCTCTCTAAATCAGCATTTCGTAGCTGTTGTCGGGTTCCCCATAGCACCCAAGGAATCGTTAATGTGATCCCCGCCGTAAACCGTAGTCCATGTTGCCACCAATGTTGCCGATCTAACCATAAAACTAAGACAACCAAGGCGGCAATAAAAAAGGCGAAGTAATAAAAAGTCAGGAAACCTGCGGCGATTGAACCGATGAAGACCAGATTCCATAAGAGTTTATTGTATTTACCCGTACTTTCACTATCCTTGTGTTCCTTGTCCTGAAACGTCTTTTTGGGTTCAATCAATTCTAACGCCGCCCAAGCACTGAGAATCACCCACAGCAGCAGCGGATCATACATGCGTACATTGAGCGAGTGAAAGAGATAATAAGTATTACTGCCTAAAAGAGCAGCTAATAACAAGCCCCCTTGATGACCCAGCAAACGACGAGCTAAACCATAGGCGCTACCCATTGCACCGATACTGAATAGAACGCCCAAGCTGCGCGTGGCGGCGACACTATTACCGAACAGTCGCAACCAAAGATGTTGACCCAGAAAAAATAGAGGGGGATGGGGTTCAGCCGCTAATCCTTGGAGTAATTTTTTCAGGGTGGCTGGGATAGCACCGATACCGTTTTCTACAGGTAAACTTAGCAGTGGTGTATAGTCGGCTAAGGTAACAGGCAACTCCTTCGGCGTGGAATAGGAAGTTTTTTGACCCGTAGACAGCAGCAGGGACAACACCTCGTCGTACCAAAATTCTCGGCTACTTAAGTTAAGGAGTCTTAACAGTACTGCGATCGCAATCACGATCAGTAATGCCCAAGAAAATGTCCGGGAGAGTTTAGACAGGGGAAAACTTCGGCTCATCAGAGAGGGCGACAGAACAAGAGTAGGTTCTTTGCCAGTTTAAAACAGCTTGGCAACCTTTTTCTTCAGCTACATTAATCTTGACAAAAAGGGCGGGAGTGCAACATATCCTGGCGGGGAGTTTGTCTTGCGATCGCCCTCTCCCCTGGGGAGTTCCCCCTCTTCCCTGTCTGACTTTTCACGGCATATAATTTTGAGCCAACGCGCTGAAGAATCAGGCATAGTATTGTTCATTCTACTCGCGCAGGCTCAAGGCAGCTACAAGTCAATCAGGGAAATACTTTCAGGCTTTGTAAAGAAACATTGCGAAGAATTTATTAAAAAATGTTGCCATTGTCTTGAAAGAATTGCTAATGTATGCGTAATGAGTCGTTTCTGGTAGAAGCTCGTCTAGAGGAGGCTAATTGCATAAACACTGCGTTTATTTTGGCTGTCAGGTGGTTGGCTAATTTGGCTAATTACCGACCGGATAGTTCTGGGATACTCGATCTAACAATTAACGCTTCCACATACACCGAGAACATTAGCAGAACTATCATCACGATTCACTCTTTGTAGATACAGCATGACTGGAGATCATGTTCGACTCACGGGTTAGCTTTTCATTCATAGAACCCGTTTAATCCAAAGATTTGATCACTGTTTCACCACCAAATAACTCGCCAGTTCACTCAAAAAATGGCGAAGTGTGAAATATGTCCTACTCTTCAATGTTTTAGTGCAACGACAGAAATAAGTTTTGATTACTTATGTCTCATCTCATGCTGAGGCGGTTAGGAGGAGTTATATACCCCTGAGCATGAATAATCGGAAAAAGCCGAGTGAGACTCAACAAGATTGAGGTTTTTGCCATGAATATTCAAGGAAAGACTGCTTTGGTTACCGGAGCATCGCGGGGAATTGGGCGTGCGATCGCACTCGAACTCGCCAGAGTTGGCGTTAAGCGCCTAATTTTAGTCGCACGCGATCGCCAACGTTTAGCAGCCGTGGCGACGGAGATTGAAAATTTAGGAGTCGAAGTCGCTATTTTGGCGTTAGATTTAACCGAACTGGTAGAAGTCAATGTGGCAATTGCTCGCGCTTGGCGTACTTACGGACCTGTTCACATCTTGGTTAACTGTGCAGGGATTGCCCACCAAACTCCATTTTTGAGAGCTAAACTGCCTCAGATGCAGGAGGAGCTTGCCATTAACTTGATGGGATTATACACGATTACCCGTCTGCTTGCCAAACGGATGGCAGCTCAACGCCAAGGAATCATTATTAACGTCTCCAGTTTAATGGGCAAAGTCGCCGCGCCGACGATGGCGACGTATTCCGCCACCAAGTTTGCGATTTTAGGCTTCACTCAAGCGTTGCGAGGCGAACTAGCACCCTATAATATCCGGGTGATTGCCTTGCTCCCCTCTCTCACGGATACTGATATGGTGCGGGGTTTACAGCTATTTCGCTGGGTCATGCCAATGACACCTGAGCAGGTAGCCAAAGCCCTAGTCACGGGACTACAAAAGGATTCACCAGAAATCCTCGTGGGATGGCAAAGTCATTTAGCCGTGTGGTGTAGTCGGATTGCGCCGTGGCTGATGGAGAAGGTATTACAAATGGCGGCGCCTGTGTCCCGAACGGGTGCATTACCCCCTGTGGTTCCCAGCCATCGTTGATCCGAATTGGACAATTGTGGATAAGGGGCTTGGTAACCAAGCCCCTACTCAAAACTACGCCAGACGCCGACTAAGACGCCTTGTATCTCTACCTTTTCTGTTTTTACTTCTATGGGTGGATAATTAGAATTAGCAGGTTGCAGGGTGATCATATCCTCTTCCCGATAAAAATGTTTTAATGTTGTACCGTATCCTTCGACTCTAGCGGCGACAATCTGACCATTTTTCAGTTGTTCGGGTTCATTAACGGGTTGCATAATCACCAAATCCCCTTCTCGAATTAAGGCTTCAATCATGCTGTCCCCTGTAACCCGGAGGGCAAAGTTACCCGGTTGGGTGAATAAACCGGATAAATCAATCCGATCCATCCCATCGGTAAAGGGTTCAACCATACCCCCCGCCGCGATCGCACCCAGTACAGGTACTCCCGATACTGTACTACTGAGAATCCGAATTGTCCGGGCTTTGCCTTCTGTCCAGTCAATGTAGCCTTTGCTACGTAAATGTTCGAGCCGACTCTGAATCGGTGCCGGCGATCGCAGATTCATCGCTCGCATCATTTGCCGGATTGAGGGCGCATGTCGGGCTGTTTGAATATAATCAACGAGCCAATCATAGAGTTCTTTCTGGGCTTGGGTGAGGGGTTCCATAATCCTACAAATTACACTCTTGTTTTGACGTTACAGATCGCGGGTGCAGATGGCTCAACCATTCGACTTGCCTGTCTTTATGGCAGTCAATCTGCCCTGAGACGGGTTAAAAGCTGTATGCAAATTTCTTTGCCTATCTAGGTAAATATTGTCAAAATGCATAGCTATAACAAACGAATACTATTTACTATAAAACATTAGTAGTACGAATGTCCTATCCCTGTCCAGTTAAAAGCAACTTTTATAGTTTTGACCATGATAGTGGGTTCAGGCTCCTCGTCCTTTCAGGACGACTTTTTTGTGTTAGAATTTTTGGGCAGAGTTGTTCCACGTCAAATGCTGGTTTTTGAGTTTAAGGGACAAATCCCCGATTTTATCGAGAAGGCGAGAAACGTCTAAGCTTCCTTCAAAGACGAGTGACTGATTTCTTTGCCAAGACAAGCGGAACTTGGATTAATGTGATAACGGTAGCTATTGGCACAACTGTAGGGTTGTTACTTAAACACCGTTTACCTAAACCCATGCAACAAATTATCACCCAAGGGGTAGGACTTCTCACCCTATTTCTGGGTGTTACCATGGCGGCGAGTATGACTCAGGTGCAAGCAGGGCGCATTGATGGTGTGGTGTTAGCGCTGATCAGTATTGTGTTGGGGGGATTACTGGGAGAATGGTGGCAAATTGAAGCTAGACTGCAATCGGTGGGAAATTGGCTGAAAACTCGGTTTCGGGGAAGTGGTGCTTTCACGGAAGGATTTGTGGCGGCTAGCTTATTGTTTTGTGTCGGTCCAATGACGTTGCTGGGGAGTCTGAATAATGGCTTGACGGGTGACGATACGCTGCTGACGCTAAAAGCTGTGATGGATGGAATCGCCGCGATCGCACTTTCGAGTAGTTTTGGAATTGGGGTGGGTTTTTCGATTATTGTGATTCTCGTCTATCAGGGTGGAATCTCTCTAGTGGCGGGAGTCTTGGCGCAAGCGATTCCTGATCCCGCCACTGATCCCCGAATTCTCCTGATTACAGGGGTAGGAGGACTAATGATTTTGGGGACGGGAATCAACCTGTTACAGTTGACCCACATCCGTGTTGCTTCCTTTTTACCCGCGTTGGTAGCCGCTCCGTTAATTTATCACCTCGCTAGGTTGATTTAGCCGCACCTCTGGCTTGCTTCACCATGTCAATTAACGTGTGATGAGCGTCTTCGGAGTCTTTGAGGGTGTGATCAAACTCAATGCGTAAGGGTACAGACTCACCCTGACGTTGGGCGATTAAATTCATTCCTTTCGCATCAATGGACTGCATTTGAGCCGACTCGGTATCGGGAGAGTTCCCGAATGTACGGGCGTAAAGCGCGATCGCATCAGCATGATCATCATTCATGTGCTTACAGATGCGATCGCTCACTTGTTGGCTAAACTGTTCAGACATGACTCTTATTGGTTGGGATACTATCAATCTGATGCTACCGGACTTGATATAACTCTGTCTGTTGCAATACTGTTACTGTTGCCTTTTCCTACTTGTCTGGGAGATAAAAATCCTTAAGCTAAGGCGGAGATTGACCCTCTTCGCTTAGAATGCTACACGGGGGTTTTTCAACCGTCGATACGGGACGATTGAACCTTGTAACTTAGCCTTGGATAGCTAAGTTTCCCCATCTGCTGTGTCGCTTACACAATTTTGTCATGGATTTATCACGGATTCCAAGTCAACCCAAACCGGGACTGATCAACGTTTTAATTGAAATTCCCGCCGGAAGTAAAAACAAGTACGAGTACGACAAAGATCTACAAGCCTTTGCCCTTGATCGGGTCTTATATTCCTCGGTGCAATACCCTTATGATTACGGCTTTATTCCGAACACCTTAGCCGATGACGGCGATCCACTTGATGGTATGGTGATCATGGATCAGCCAACCTTTCCCGGTTGTGTCATTACCGCCCGACCCATTGGTATGCTGGAGATGATTGACTCTGGCGATCGCGACGAAAAAATCCTCTGTGTTCCTGACAAAGATCCCCGCTATGCTCAAGTGAAATCACTCAAAGATGTTGCTGAGCATCGGTTGGATGAAATTGCTGAATTTTTCAAGACTTACAAAAATCTCGAAAAAAAAGTCACGGAAATTCTAGGCTGGAAGGATATCAAGGACGTTATGCCACTGGTGGAGAAGTGTATCGCCGCAGGTAACAAGTCTGGCAGATAGTCAAGCCGATAGTTGAGTGCCTCCCACCCTGAAAAGCGGTGGGATTCACCATTAAGGGTTCATGGTTCACAACCCTAAACAATCAAGGAGGAATTATGAACCAAGTTCTATCCCTCCTATCCCATCGCCGCAAGTCCCTCAGCTCACCGCTGCTCTTTGTGACAGAACTCACAAGCCAACTCCACCAAGAACGCTAAAATTAACAGACTTGAGAGAAACTTCCTGATCAAAATAAGGGTGCTAGAAAATTTAACCTAGGGGAAAGCCGGAAATTCATAGCTTTTTTACAAGTTTTCCCTAGGTTATTTTCTCTAAAAATACCGTTATTGCCTCCGTGGACGCAAAAGCCTTAGCGACTACCTCACCGAAAGTGTCCCTATCTGAGTATCATATAGTGGAAATTGCTGGGTGTGAAGCTCGGCTAAGGGCAGCTCATTTAATCGAACGATGGCAGATTCTGATCCAGCGTCACCCAGCCCCCGCACATTTAATGCTATAGCCAACATGGTAACTGGCCCTACCGTCAATTTTGTTGTCCAATTTTGGGGCGTTCGAGGTAAAGTTTCGGCTCCAGGGAAAGAAACGGTACGCTATGGTGGCAATACCTCCTGTATAGAAATGCGTGTCGGCTCTAAACGCCTGATTTTTGATGGGGGGAGTGGTTTGCGGCTTCTCGGCAACCATTTACTCCGCCAAATGCCCCTAGAAGCCTACATCTTCTTCACTCATTGCCACTGGGACAGTATTCAGGGATTTCCCTTTTTTACACCTGCCTTTATTCCTGGCAATTGTTTCCACATCTATGGCGCAAGGGCGACTAATGGAGACTCAATCGAAAAGCGCCTCGGTGGGCAAATGTTAGCGCCTAATTTTCCCGTTCCACTTCAGGTCATGCAATCGGAGCTAAAATTTTACGAATTGGGATCGAGTCATAAAATCACCGTGGATGATCTAGTCGTTGAAGCGGTTTTACTTAACCGGGCATCCAGTTCAATGGGCTATCGTGTCACCTGGAAAGGTCATTCTGCCGTCTACGCGATCGCTCATTCTCAATCGCCGGATCGATTGGATCACAATTTGTTACACTTAGCCCGCCATGCTGACTTGCTCATTTTGGATGCCCCGTGTAATATTCGTGCAGATGATTTTCTCAAGCCTTCGCCCCTAGACTGGCAAGACCAACTCTGGCAAACCGGTATGGCGACAGCTAAGGCAGCAGGAGTTAAGCGGGTTGTTATGTCTCACTACCATCCTGACCATGATGATGATTTTCTTGACTGGATGGAATCCCAACTAAAATCTGTCTTTCCCAATGATGTATTAGCTCGTGAGGGTATGATTGTACCAGTTTGTTCAGTTTAAAAGGTTTTGACACTGTAAGCCAAATACGCTATTATAATGAAACTATTATTTGTATTTGAGTCAAAAAGCTTAGTCAAATATCTCACTGGATTTATTCCGAAATCAGCCAAGAAAATCAAAGGAAACTTCAAATATTTGCCGATATTTGAACAGGTCTAATTAAAAGCTTCATCAGCTCAGGGGTTTAACTGAACTCGCTCCAATTCTCACCCGTCTACAGGGTGGGAATGGTTAGGAAGCCAGAGGATTAACACCCTTCACTTTTATTTTAAAGTATTATTGACTAAGTATTGTTAGCTTTTTCTTTCTACAAGGTGGGGTAGTTCATTAGCCAGTAAGCTATCCCGCATTTAAATGGTGAATGGGTAGGGAGCAAGATGCTCTGATTACAACGATCTTGCAGTTGTTGACATTAAGGTTTAAATGCCGAACAGCTTAGTAAGGGTAACATCGCTAAAAAGAAGCAGTCCTGCTACGCTCAAATCCCACTATTCCAGGGGTTTACCGCAGGAATCACAGGATGAATGAGAATAGGTTGAGAATTGTTGCCATGCCATACTAGGATGTTGTCAAACCGACGATTATCTTTCGATGATTGCTTCACCAACTTCCTCGATAATCAGCCTCTTTATTTTTGATAAATGAACAATATGATTGGTGTAGAGACCAACGGGCAAATTCTATTCACCTCTATAGCAACATTGTCAGCGGTGTTATGGCTAACTCCCTCGGTAAACGCTCAAACTCTGTTTATCTCCACAAACGCTAAAGCCTCAATCAATACGTCCTTGTCTCCAGTCTTACCTCACCCTGAACACCTAAACGATTTATCGAGAACAATTGAGGCAGAAAAGGCAGAAGGCTCCACGAAGGCAGAGGACACAGGACACAGGGTACAAGGGAAGGTAGAAGACAATGATAACCCTTTAGACGGAAATGAGATCACCCATTCAAAACTCAGTCGGGGCGGGTTTAGTCACATCGGGGTAAAGGAAGAAACGAGACTCATCAAACCCGCCCAGAAAGACGCGCCATGGCACATCTCTACACTCAACACTGAACACTTGCCCCTTTACGTCACTCAAATTCCTGATCCCACGACTCCTCGGCAGAGTCCCTCAATTCCTGAACTGCCTCCGCCTCAAGACATTGAGCCACCGCCTCCCTCTAGGCTGCTAGAAGCCACACCGTCTCCTACATTACCCCCCCCAGAACAGCTTCTAGAATCCCCTCAATTAACACCGACAACGCCTGAGACGCCAGAGGGTGTCACTCAAGACCAAATTACGGTGAAAAATTTTGAATTTATCGGCAATACAGCATTTAGTGATGAACAGTTAGCCGAAGTGACAGCGGAGTTTACTAATCGCCCGATTACCTTTGCTGAACTCTTAAATGCCAGAACTGCCATCACCCAGTTATACGTAAACAACGGCTATGCTACATCCGGTGCCTTCATTCCACCTCAATCCCTAAACCAGGATACCGTCACTATTGAAATTGTCGAAGGTGGAATCGAAGAGATTCAGGTGAATGGACTTCGCCGCCTGCGTCCCCATTATGTGCGATCGCGTATCGCCGTCGCTAATCCCAAACCCCTCAATGTACCGCATTTACTCGAATCCCTACGTCTTTTGCAGCTTGATCCCCTGATCGAAAATATCTCGGCTGAACTCTCGACCGGTTCTGGACCCGGTACCAGTTTACTCATTGTCGATGTTATCGAAGCCAACACCTGGAGTTACCAACTCGTTGCCAACAATGGGCGTTCCCCCAGTGTGGGTAGCTTCCGGCGCGGGGCTTCCATAACTCAAGCCAACTTACTCGGATTCGGCGATGGCGCAACCCTCAGCTATACCAATACCGATGGTAGCGATGAGATTGAATTTAACTACACCCTACCCGTGAATCCGCGTAATGGCACGGTTAGCTTTAGCTTTAGCGACACCTCCAGCGAGATTATTGAAGATCCATTTAACTTTCTCGATATCCAATCCGACTCAACCAGTTTTGACCTCACATTCCGTCAACCCCTCCTGGAAACGCCAACCCAGGAATTCGCAGTGGGTTTAACCGCGTCTCGACGCAATACAAAAACCGTTTTCTTAGAAGACTTAGTGGGAGAAGAAGTTGGTTTTCCTTCATTGGGTGCTGATGAGGATGGGCGCATCCGAGTTTCAGCCCTGCGATTCTTTCAAGAGTGGACTAAACGAGGGGCGAGGGAAGTCTTTGCCCTACGCTCTCAGTTTAATTTAGGTCTGGGTGTCTTTGATGCCACAGTCAACGATGATGCGCCTGATAGTCACTTCTTTTCCTGGCGGGGTCAAACCCAGTGGGTAAGACTCTTAGCCCCAGATACATTACTGGTGCTTCGCGGTGATATTCAACTAGCCGCTCAAGACTTGTTACCTGTGGAGCAGTATGGTTTAGGGGGTCAAGGGAGTGTACGCGGCTATCGCCAAGATATTCGACTCACTGATAATGGCGCCTTTGCTTCAGCCGAGGTGCGGCTGCCCATTTTACGCATTCCTGAGTGGGATGGTGTTTTACAGGTGACTCCCTTTGTGGATGTTGGCACAACCTGGAATAACGGCGAGATAGATGATCCTGACCCGAGCAGTTTGGCGGCTCTGGGGTTGGGACTACAATGGCAACAAGGCGATCGCATCACCGCTCGCTTAGACTGGGGGATTCCCTTAATTTCTGTTGAGTCCGAGGATAATACCTGGCAAGAAAATGGCGTATATTTTTCGATAACGATTAATCCATTTTAACTGATATGACTGATCATCCTTTGATTATTTCCAGCCAATTCCTAAAAGAACACCTTAATGAGCCGCAAGTGGTGATCGTCGATTGTCGTTTTGCCCTTGCTGATCCGCAACAGGGATATCAACAGTATCAGACGAGTCACATTCCGGGAGCGCATTACTTGGATTTGAACCAAGATCTTTCTGCTCCCGTAGAACGTCATGGAGGGCGTCATCCCTTACCTGAGTCCAACCAGATTGCCCAAAAACTCGCCGCGATAGGAGTCAGATTCGGTGAAACCTTAGTCGTGGCTTATGATGATTCCCGTTGTGCTTTTGCGGCGCGTCTATGGTGGTTACTGCGTTATCTGGGACACGATCGCGTCGCGGTATTGGATGGTGGCTGGGGAGCATGGCAATCCCAAGGTTATCCGGTAACTGATGCTTTACCAACCCCTCAACCTGGGCAGTTTGTGCCGCAAGTGCGAGCCGAGTGGGTGGTTGATATCAATGCGGTCAAAGCCCGGAAAGATTTACCAGACGTCGCTTTAGTCGATTCACGGGCACGCGATCGCTATTCCTCTAATCGTTAAATCAATGGACATTTCTTTCCTTTGTGGACATAAGTATAACCGTCAGCTTTCCAGATTGGCTCGAAATACTTCCAGTTGATGCTTTGCAGTTTCCCTTTTGCTGTAGTCAA
>NZ_JAVKEW010000205.1:0-25551 GCF_040226375.1 Coleofasciculus sp. G2-EDA-02
TGTTAATTGGTCTTGTTTTTTCGTTGCAATTTCGTTTATTCAGTGATTTTTATTTTGGTGTGGGTAGTTATTATCTGTCCCTTTTCTAGGGGGACGACACATCTGGTTATTTTGTGGGGACACGATGTTAATAGGGCATGGCAATGCGATGCCCCTACGATAATTCAGGGATATTTAATTGGGTGGGGGTAGATATTATCGTGCACTTTTCTAGGGGGACGACACAACAGGTTATTCTGTGGGGACATGATGTTAATAGGGCATGGCAATGCCATGCCCCTACAATAATTCAGGGATAATTGATTGGGTGGGGGTAGATATTATCGTACCTTTTTCAAGCTGCGGCTTCCTCAATTAACATCACCATTATTCTTGCCCTGAAATATCAGGATAAACCACACTTGCCCAAAAGCTAAACTCTTGTGCTACGGCTAATCCCAACCCAGTTAACCCTAAATAGTCATCCGTGTTCATCGCCGAAACTTTTAACTGATCTAGGGTCAGATTGGAGGTTAGGGATAAGGTTTCTAGACAGCGAAAAAATTCCTGAATCACCTCTCGTTTCCCCTCCTGATTTCTAGCCGCTTTTTTTTCGACAGAGAGTTGGTCAGGGTGGGGGTCTGGGGGTTTCACATTACACAAAGCAATTTCTTCTGCCCGAAGACGCATCAGACCCCAAGTGGAAAGGTAAGTATAGAGTTCAACTGCCTGATTTTTCTGTTCTTTGAGGTGATTACGGTATACCTTGTTACTGATTTTTGCATCAGCTAAGGCTTGGTCATAGCGCGATCGCAACTGAGTTAATGCTTCGTAAACGGGAGTACCAAGGGTGCGTGGGTCAAAGGTGGTAAAGGACATGGTTTAGTAATGGAGAATACGGGGGAACGGAGAACAGGAAATTCTTAAAAACCTCTATTTAAGAGGTTTATGTATTAAATTACCTTCATTTTGTTGATTTGCCATCATCTGAAATTATTTAAGCTGTTCGCCATTTAAACCATAATGTCAAGAATTGCGAGATCCTTGTAGTGCGAGCATCTTGCTCGCTACTAATACCCAATTTAAATGCATTACAGCTTATTGTCTGGAAGTCGCAAAAACCCCCCATTAGTCTGAGTGCTGATGGGAGGTTTCCATTCCAATAGTTTCCCCAGCGAGTGGGGACTTTTGGTTCTCCCGCTACGGGGAAAGTGAAACACAAGTTTCCATTCCAATAGTTTCCCCAGCGAGTGGGGACTGAGGCTGGGCGGCGAACAATACCAGAGGTAATGGTTTCTTGTTTCCATTCCAATAGTTTCCCCAGCGAGTGGGGACTGTTTGATGTCTGCATTGCGATCGCTTACGTCTGTAAATGTTTCCATTCCAATAGTTTCCCCAGCGAGTGGGGACTTGACTATTCTAATATGGTGCTGATGCGAGTGACTATCGCGTTTCCATTCCAATAGTTTCCCCAGCGAGTGGGGACATGATAAGGGTGTCACATAAACAAAGGACGACTTATGAAGTTTCCATTCCAATAGTTTCCCCAGCGAGTGGGGACTATATCATTCGATGCAGTATCGTGCTGCTCTGGAGGAGTTTCCATTCCAATAGTTTCCCCAGCGAGTGGGGACTTTGCGGGCAGAAGCCTGCAATCAGGGAGATGGTCACGTTTCCATTCCAATAGTTTCCCCAGCGAGTGGGGACCCATCTGCAATTCTTCCCACCCTCAGAAAGCCCAAAGTTTCCATTCCAATAGTTTCCCCAGCGAGTGGGGACAGCCTCATCTTAAACCCTTGCCCTGTCTGAGGTCTAGAGGCACTTTCCGACGCTCACCAATTTTGACCGAAAAAATCCGAAAAATCTCCCTGGAAAAATCGCTGAAACCCTTACAGGGAAAGCGACCGACGCTCACGACGAAAGAATAAGCCTTTCAGCCATTTTGCTTGAGCGTCGGTTGTCATTTGTCCTTTGTCATTCGTCATTTGTATAGCAGCTACCTGGTAGGTTAGGACATTCCTTACTGTTCCCTATTCCCCCTCTCCCCATCTCCCCATCTCCCCATCTCCCCCTCTCCGCGTCACCCCCTCTCCGCGTCTGCTTCACTACCAACCCTATTACCGAATCCCTATACCACAAAACTTCCAGGCGCTTGCGCTACAGTCGGTCCAATTCCCCAAGTTTCCACCTGCGCCAGGGTATGCCGGGATAAAGGATAAAATCGCAGACTATCTTCAGAAAGCTTAACCTTTTTCTGAAGTCGCGATTTTAACTCATTAAACTTCTTCTGACTCAACACCAACTCAAACACCGAATATTGTACCCGTTGACCATATCCCTCCAATAAATCCGCAATTTTTTTACGCCGCTTATCATCTGGAATATCGTAAGCTATCACATAAAATAACATGAGCGTCTTTTAAGTAAAAATTCAAAAGTCAAAAGGCAAAAGAAAATAATTGAACTTTATAGCAGTAGACACATTGATTAAGACAAACGAACTGTTGTAGTGGCGTAACCCAGTTCGTAGTGAGGGCTTTAGCCCTGTAAAGCTAGACGGAGCGAGAACTAAAGTTCTCACTACAAACAAAGCCCTATTTTAGATGGGTCACGCCAGTAGTGGACTGACACAGCTAAAATTGTGGGATAGATTTATGGTTAAATCGGGCGCACAACCTGCGCCCCTACAATTCTAATCCACCAATTAAGGTGTGCCACGCCAAATATCTCCCCCTCTCCCCCTCTCCGCGTCCCCGCGTCCCCGCGTCTCCCTGTCCCCTACCTCACCAACAGCAACCCCTAGGTATCAATCAATGCGATAAGGCTGATAACCTTGACTGGGTTTGTAGATAAACTGCTTATACGCTGAAACTTGCGAATTCAGCAGATGCCAACGGGGTGCCTTTTCCGAAGAATCCTGCACTTGAATCAACTCTTCCATCCGTTGAATAAACGTTTTCAGATACCTGCGTCGTCCCGAATCATTCAAATAACATCCGCCATCTTTATAGACAAAATTCGCCTTTTCATCAATGAATTTGCGATGAATCATATACATAACCAAAGCATCCACCAACGGAGCGCGAAACTCCTCAACCAAATCGCTAGCTAACGCCGCATGACTTTGAGTTCCCTGATGCAAACAAGCCTGATAAGGATCAAGTCCCTGAATTTCAATTAACGCCAGTAAATGATTCCATAAAATCTGATAACCGAAACTCAACATTGCATTCACCGGATTGCCAGGAGGGCGGCGAGTGCGGTGGGTAAACACAAATGCAGAATCAGACAAACACTCACCAAATCCCTCAAAATATTGAGCCGCCCCCGCCCCTTCAAACCCCAACAAACGTTCAATTGAATCCGCTTCACTTGCCTGAGTTGCCAAATAATCCAACTGTTTCAGCACCTTTTCTAGCCTTGGAGACGAACGACGCCGCCGCTGTCGCCGCAACAGAATCCGAGAATTTTTCAGCTTAGCTGTAACAATCGCCCGTGCCGTTTTCAACCGTTCACCAAATCCCAACTGTTGCTGATAGTGAGCCAGATGACGATATCCCCGTTCAATTGACATGATTCGCCCGTAACAGTAGCCCATGCGAGACAAATAAGCAATGGGAATATTTCGCCACAAACAAGCCCGGATGGCTTGGGTGGTGAGTTGGGATTTGCCAAAGATTAAAAGTTGTTCAATCAGAGGTAATTTCACTTGAGCAAAAAGAGTTTCACCTTGTTTAATCATCAAGGTTTCGCCTTGGAGATTAACGTAACAGCCAGATTGAAAAACATAGAGGGTTTTCATGGTTCAATATAATTCAACTCGTTTCTTTACTCCTTTAGTGACAAAGTTCACAGTTTTGTGACAACTTAACGATTATAGGACTTACGCAAAGGTTCTAGGGGAGACGCGGGGATGGGGAGACGCGGGGATGGGGAGACGAGGGGACGCGGAGATATTTTTATTAGGGGTGTTTGACCGGACATGATATTATTTGATGAATTAGAATTACGCCCCAAAACCGTAGGGGCGCATGGCGTGCGCCCGATTCAATGGTAAAGTCTATTCCACAATTTTAGCTGTGCCACACCAGTAGTGGCTCGGCACACCTCATTGGGTGGATTAGGCTGATGAAAAGAAAACTTGTATTGAGGCTAAAGCCCCTACTACGAACCTACTCTATTCCACATACGACTTAACAGATTGACCGAGTAAGCTGTTGTGCATTAAAACTGTATATTATTCAGTTAGCAAGCAAGCCGTAAAACCCTCTCCCCATCTCCCCTTCCCCGCGTCTCCCTGTCTGTCTCAACCAGCAAATTAAAAGCGTGACAGCCTACCTGTATCCCCATACTCGGCTCTTTTTGACTCAAGCAGTTCCTTAACGCTCTGAGGCAAAGAAGTAAATTTACCATCAATATCCCCATCATATAATCCTTGACGTTGTAACGAGGTTTGCAACTCCTTCAAACAGTTTTGTTGTCGGATTTCCCGAGTCTGTTGGAGAAGTTGCTCACACCATTGCCGATCTAACAATTGCTTTAACTCATCCTGTTGATAGTTGATAAAATCTTCGTTAATTAATCCCAATTCATGAGCTAAAATATGGTCAGCTTCGTCAATTAGAAACTCAAGCCAAGAGTCGGCTTCAGCCTGCTGGAGAATGTTACTCAGACGTTCCGCCTGGGAGTGGGTGAGTTGGCGTTTAGATGCCAAGGTGAGATATTCATCAATTAAGCCAGCATATTGTAAAGATTTGTGAATGAGTACCTCGTCGCTCATCGATTGTTCCTCACTGTGCGTTCCCATAATCATGATCGTTCTCGTTGTTTTGAGCTAATTCCACGGTCAGACAAGCGTTCCGTAGGGGGTACAATACTTAAATTTGGATAAGTCCAGTGATTAGTGTTTGAGTCTGTCGGTTCGTGACAGGATTTTCCCTAAAAATTTAGTAAAGATGTGGCGCTTTCGGTATTCCATCAGCCTGAGAGTCAGGGAGCATGTCACCGCCAGTAGGTTGGTAGTGAAGGAGACGCGGGGACACGGGGACACGGGGACACGGGGAAATTTTTATTAGGGGTGTTTGACCGGACATGATATAACAATCAAAAGATGGAGCAAAACTGTCACAATCGTTACGGCTAGTTCACTAACGGTTGGGAAACGTTTGTGAAGTTTGTTATGACAGGTGCTCAATCCCCCAAGTCATTGTCTTCCCCAGAAGATGCGATCGATGCAGCCGTGACAGAAATACTCGAAAAAAATAATCCTCATGCTTATTCCACCCTCACCTTTATTCACAGAAGCCT
The DNA here is from genome assembly GCF_040226375.1 of Coleofasciculus sp. G2-EDA-02. Lineage (NCBI taxonomy): Bacteria > Bacillati > Cyanobacteriota > Cyanophyceae > Coleofasciculales > Coleofasciculaceae > Coleofasciculus > Coleofasciculus sp. G2-EDA-02. The sequence goes on from NZ_JAVKEW010000205.1 coordinate 5,287, forward strand.
CATGCAATATAACCTAGCCAGCCGAGTTGAACCCTACGAGGTTCTCAATGAGGCTTATGTTAGGGGAAAAGACTATATTCATTCTGGGGGAAGCATCCGCAATGCCCACGCTTGGTTAAAAAGTACGTCTCTCAACATTATTCGAGAACTTAGCCGTAAGCACCAAAAGGAACAGTCTATCACGCCTGAGTTGATCGAATTAATCCCCAGCTTGGTTCACTTGACTGATAGTACACTGACACCGCAAGATCTAAATCAGAGATGGAACGCCCTTTTAGATGCCTTAAATACCCTGAGTCGCACAGAGCCAGAAGGAGTCCGGCTGTTGTGCTTAAAAGCTCAAGGACTTTCCTGGAAAGAGATTCGCACTCATCTGATTCAACAGGGTACAGCCGTGAAAACTGAGTCCACATTGCGCCAGAAAGCCTGTCGTGCTAAGAAACACCTGCGAAAACTCTATCATTCCCAAAGGATTGATACCGCCGACTTGCTGCTTCCTTGACGGCGGTTTTTCATTGCAGCAAAAGAGATTTGACCCTAAATTAATGATAGGTTGAGAGTACCGCACGATCTTGCTGCCGTAACTGATATGCCAGACTTCTCATTCCTTTCCCTGATTGTGGCGCAAACCCCTCCAACCCCGATACCATCTCCTGATTTAGAGTTAATTAAACAGCAGATGGAGTTTTTCAAAGATGCCAATAGCCAGTTGACAGAAAGTTTTAATGCATTTATTGGCACTCTTAACCTCGCCTTTGTCCTCATGGGAATATTTCTAGGAATTTTAGGCATTGTCGGCACATTCTTCTACGGAAAAACCCTCAACGACATCAAGCAATCTGTTAATAACATAGTTGACCAAGAAGTGAATCGAATTGTGTCACAAACAATTCGCGCCAAGGTGGATTATCTCCAAAAAGTGCTAGAACGAGAAGAAGTGATTGGCTGGATCACCATAGATTATCTCTTACCCACCAATCAATCTGTGCGACCACCCCAGGAATTCAAACTGCTACAAAAACGGGGATTTCAGGACGTAAAAATTCGCTACCGAGTCCCAGACAGCCGTCGCCGTAGTCGGGATATTTTAGTCTTAGATTTAGTTAATCATCAATTACCGGACTCGGAAATTGTCACCGTTATCAATCAGGTAATAGACAATTTAGCGCCAACATCTGTTTTAATCGTTTATGTCAGCGGTATCTCGAAACCCGTTGAGGAACTCAAAAAGGGTAAGAAAGTCGAGTATTACACCGTTGCAAATAACCGCATCTCCCTGATCAGTGCAGCCGTGAATTGTGCTTACATTGCCGATGCTTTACGTCAGGGAGATGATCTTTGATATCCAGTTTTTGAAGGCTGACGGGGGGAGGGGGAGACGCGGTGACGCGGGGACGGGGGACAGGGAGACGCGGAGACGCGGTGACGCGGGGACGGGGTGATAAAAGGAACTCGTTAAAGTAGCTTTGACAGTCGGCTAGTCAGCTTTGAGTGAGAATGGTTTTATTGGCAAACATTTATCCGAAAATTCACCACCATTCTGCCTTTTATACAAGTCGCGACTGCGCCTACTAAATTTTGTCCGATTTATCCTATCGAAGGATTGAACAGCGATAGAATGTGGGTTAAATAATACATCTTCCCGTTAACAGCGGTGGGTTACGGCTGATTGTTCATTGAATGGCTATCGCTTCGGTTTAAATTCCGCCTAACCCACCCTACGTTTTTGAGATCCAAGCACCATTGTAGAGACGTTGCATGCAACGTCTCTACTCCTCGATCTGATTAAGCACTACCGCGACATTGACTTCGATGCGTCGCAAATGCACCTAACCGATGCTGAAGTGAATGCGATCGCGAAACTATTTATCCAGGAGTTGACTCGAAGCATCGACGGAAAACTCATCGCTGACGCTGCGCCATGGTGAAGAGATGGAGACTCAACACTCAGTAGGGGCGGGCGCGAGTGATATCAGGGTGACAACCTTCCCGTTAATAGTAAAACCCGCCCCTACATTTGGAAAGGGCGGGTTTTGAACAAAGGTTAGTATCAATAGCGGAACGAAAGCCCATAAACCCGCCCCTACAAACCATGCTGTTTCAACTTCCACCACTGCCTAAAATGATTAAACTCAGTAACGTCCCACTATTCCAGAGGCTGTGAACCAGCATGGGAGCTAGAAGATTGCGCGATCGCGTGTACACGACTCCCAATACAATTCCTAATGTGGCGAGGGGTAAGACTTCCGACAGACTCAGGTGTGCGATCGCAAAGATGAGACTACTGGTCACAATTGCTCCCCAAACAGGCATATAGCGCGTTAACGAAGGTAATAAAAACCCTCGGAACATAAACTCTTCAAACAGGGGTGCAGCAATGCAAGCGGTGCTAAAAAATATCACGATAGCAACTGTATCCTGTCCTTCTAGCACCAGAGAAAGAATCGGATTACTCCCCCCTTGCCCCTGCCATAATTTTTGGTTAATCAGTGAAACCAAAATAACCAGAGGTAGAGCCACAAGATAGCCACCTAAGCCCAAAAGAATCCCTTTCCTGCGGAATTTAATCTGAAACCAATCCTCTGGCAAGGGGAAAAAATGCTTGATTGAAAGGTAAAGTACTCCCAATCCGGCGGCGGCTAGCAAGACATAACTCATTAAAATATAGAAGGCTTGCATCCGTACTGTGAAATTAGCCGGATCAAGCTGGAACACGACCAGAAAAATTGGCAGGATAAAAATAGGAAGGAGGATTTGACCAATAAAGAAAAAGCCGAGAATCAAGACTTGCCAAATCGTTTCTCCATCCCAAGGCGTATCCCAAGGCATATCGCTGTTGGTGGCTAGCAGCGATCGCTCTCCTTGAAGTAGCCACTGACCTAGCAAAAATAGCAAGAGTCCCACCCCGACAATACCCCCAATTCCGGGAATGGCACTAATGAGAGTTAACTTAAGCAGGGCTTGTTTTGCTCTCTGTTGTTCTTGAGCTTGTAAGGACAATAAAGCATCTTGACGCTGTTGAAATTGATAAAGCTGAAGCAATGCTCGATACTGGAACCAGCTATCTAAATTTCGTTGAATTTTTGACTCAGCATCTGGTAAGATACGGGGTGGATCATGCCAAAGACCGGCTAATACGGCTGCAATTTGGGCGGATGGCGTTGTCGCTGGAGCGGTACTTTCGAGAGTTTCTTGCTCAATCAACTCATTCCATGTCTGAATCGCCACCTCTGTTTTACCCTGTTGAGCTTGCAGCAGTCCCAAGCGCACATTAAGTTCATCAATGAGCTGTTCTGTCTGAGACAATGATTTTTGCAACTGCTTTCGCTGCTGGGAGGTCATCGGAACCTCGTCAATGGGAGCGATTTGCATTTGCGGTTTAGCCAGCTCATCACCGATAGATGTCGCGACATCCTTGTTAGAGGAGAGTTGTTCGAGTTTAGCGATTATTTTCGATTGAGTCGTCTGAGCTGTTTCCAGCACTTGTTCATATTGGTTTTGGGCGTTTTCAAAAGGATTATCACCGAGCAATGCATTCCGCGCTGCTGTCAAATCCTCTTCCCCTGATGTGACTAAACTCTGCCCCTCGGCTGCATGGAGTAACAAATTTGTTTGGTAAAGTTCTAAGCGACTTTGGATTTGAGGTTTACCCCAGCTTTCAACCAAAGAGAGACTGACTTGTAAGATTACAGCAATCGTCAGCACTGCCAAAATCAAGCGTTTAAGTAATAACCCAGTGTTCATGAACCCCCCAAAAAAAGTAACAAGTCATAAGTCATAAGTTCTAAAAAAAGGTTTAGTAACAAATGTCACTGTTTTTGTTCAGACGTGATCTGTCGCGTTTTGACTTTTCACGGGAAGTCTTGAAACCCTGTTGATAGGGAAGATACACAATAAAAATTGACAGCTCCCAGACGCGCCATGGCGCGTCTCTACATGCTCCCCCAGATCCCCCGCCTTTTTGTACAACCGATGTGCGGTTAAACTGAAAATGACCCTGATATTTGAAGATACCCCAAGGATGCTACCAGGATTTGGGTTAATCTGGCTACTATTCATAAATTTGGTAACAGAGGAGCAAAAGGATTGACTACTCGCGTCATTATTGTAAGGCACGGTCAAAGCAGCTATAATTCCCAGCAACTCATTCAAGGACGCTGTGATGAGTCCGTGTTGACTGAAAAAGGAGCTGCCGATGCCCGTAAGGTGGGTGCTGTTCTCAGTAGCCTGAGCCTTGATGCTGTCTATTGCTCTCCCCTCCAACGAGCGAAGCAGACAGCAGAGGTCATTCTACCCTATTTGTCTGGCTCACCCCCTCTCCAGGCAGCAGAAAACCTGATGGAAGTCGATTTGCCCTTGTGGGAAAAATTGGCTAAATCAGACGCCCAGGCAAAATTCCCGGCGGAATATCGGTGCTGGAAAGAACGCCCGGATGAATTCTATATGGAGATTTCTACGCCGGAGGGAACCCGAAAACATTTTCCCGTCTTGGCACTTTATCAACAAGCGCAGCAATTCTGGCAAGAGATTCTACCCCGCCACCAAGACGGCACGATTTTAATCGTGGCACACAATGGCATCAATCGCTGTTTGATTAGTAGCGCCTTGGGTATTTCTCCAGCCCGTTACCAATCCATTTTGCAATCAAACTGTTGCATTAATGTTCTAAATTTTACGGGCGGTTGGGGTGAACCTGTACAACTAGAGTCTCTCAATCAAACTTCTCATGTCGGTACGCCTTTACCGACGCCTCGCCCTAATAATAAAGGTTTGCGTCTTCTGCTGATACGTCACGGGGAAACGGAATGGAATCGTGTCTCCCGCTTCCAAGGGGGTATTGATATACCATTAAATGAGAATGGTCGCCAACAGGGACAGCGGGTGGCTGAATTTCTCAAAGATATCCCCATTGATTTTGCCGTTACCAGTCCCATGCTACGTCCCAAGGAAACGGCTGAATTGATTCTCCAGCATCACCGTGGCATTACGCTAGAATTTGAAGAAAAGTTTCGCGAAATTAATCATGGACTTTGGGAGGGTAAGTTAGAGTCAGAAATTAACCAGGAATACGCTGAGTTATTGCATCAGTGGAAAGTCGCCCCAGCTACTGTACAAATGCCCAATGGCGAAAATTTAACCCAGGTATGGGAGAGATCTACAGCCGCTTGGGATAGGATAATTGAATCAAAAGCTGTATCAGCTTCGACAGAACTAAAAACGGGTCTGGTTGTTGCTCACGATGCGATTAATAAAGTTATTCTTTGTCATGTCTTGGGATTGAGTTCAGAATCATTCTGGAGTATTAAACAAGGGAATGGGGGTGTGAGTGTGATTGAATATGCTCAAGGGTTAGAGAAGTTACCTGTTGTCCAGGCGATGAATATTACGACTCACCTTTCTGGAGATATTTTCGACCGAACTGCTGCTGGTGCTTTATAACTCCTGAGACATAAGTTTTGACATAGAAGATTGAGGAAAGGGCGACCCAATCGTCTGTAGGGGCGGGTTTTACAGATAATATGCAAGCCAAAAGGGGTAACTTATGTAAACCCGCCCTGTTTCTGGAGTTTTTTATTGTTCTTACCTACTTAGTAGTTGGAAATCATGTTTCAAACCGACCCGCCTCAAGACCCGAAAAAAGTTTTACCCACAATGTATGAGCTCAAGAGCGAAGACCCAGAGGAACCTGGTTTGCCTGACAAATATCACCTACTACAAGCGCGTTTCCTTGAAGATACCTTCTATCCTCCCAACTACCCAACTAATCGCATTTTTGTTGCCAGGGATTTGAATCTTTACTACAATCCACGCCAACCCAATTGGTACAAACGCCCTGACTGGTTTGCTGTGGTGGGGGTTGATCGACTCTACGAACAACGGGATTTACGAATGAGCTATGTGGTGTGGCAAGAAGAAGTTAATCCTTTTGTAGTGGTAGAACTGATTTCACCGGGTACTGAGAAAGAAGACTTGGGACAAACGTTGCGGGAAGCGAATCAACCGCCGACAAAGTGGGATGTCTATGAACGTATTTTGCGCGTTCCCTATTACATCGTGTTTAATGGTCGCACGAACCAGCTAAGAGCGTTTCAATTAATGGGTAGTCGCTACACCGAGTTAGACGTTAGTGAACCGCGTGTATGGATGGACGATATTCAGCTAGGGTTAGGACTGTGGCAGGGTTTCTATGGGGAATGCGATCGCATCTGGTTACGTTGGTATGATGCACAAAGCAATTGGATTTTGACTCCCTCAGAACGAGAAAGACAAGGAGTTGAACGCGAAAGGCGACGGGTAGAGAGATTGGTAGAACAATTGCGATCGCTTGGCGTTGAACCAGATTTGGATTTGGAGGTTTAGTTGTCTTCTGTCATCTGCCTTGTCTCCACTAAAGTTTAAGAAAAAATAAGTTCTCACTTCTGGAGAAGAGGCTGCGGATTTTTTCAAAGTTTGGCAGTATAAAGAATAGGTATGTGCTGCTAGTGCAGTGTGACGGAAATAGTCCTACAGTTGATCAAGAGGAGAGAGAAAAAGTATATAACATCAACTTTACAGCCTTGGAGTTTGTTTGTTCCAGCTACAGCCTGCGCCCTACCCACTTATTATGCAGCCTGACATCACCGCCATTACCTTACCTGCTTTAGAGCATTTTATTGACTATCATCCCCTCACGATTGAGGCTAAAGCAACTCTAGTTGAAGCGATCGCGTTATTAAATCAAGGACAATCCTTATCGGGGTACAAGTTTGGGCAAATTGCCAGAGAACCTGAATTTTCACGTAGCTGCGTCTTGGTGACTGAAAACTCGGCGTTGATTGGCATGGTGACAACGGGAAAACTGATTGAACTGATCCGAGCTGGGGTGAATTTCCAAGACACCACGGTGGCTGATGTGATGGTGCGATCGCCTCTTACCTTAACCCGATCCGATTCCTGTCATCTTTTTTCGGCATTATCCCTATTCGATTGCTATTCGATTCATCATCTCCCAGTTTTGGATGAGAAGGGTAAACTTATTGGTATTATCACATCCAATAGTATTTGTCAAGAGTTACCTGCCCTGAATTTGCTCCAGTCGCAACCTGTAGCGGCGACAATGACGACTTCTGTGCTGCAAGTCCCGTTAACCACCTCTATCCTGGAACTGGCAAAACAGCTAATCGAGGCTAAGGGAAATTGTGCGGTAGTGATTCGGGAAAGGGACATGGGGGATGAAAGGAATGGGAGAGAGTTTAAAAAGAGTGCGATCGCGGAGAACCCATCCTCGGTTTTTGCCAATTCTATACCTGTAGGATTAATTACAGAACATGATTTAATTCACTGTTTGCAACTGTCAGTATTTGGACTGGATTTGTCAAAAACGCCAGTTTCTATGGTGATCAAAAAACCTCTGTTTAGTCTCCATCCCGATGATTCATTATGGCAGGGACTTGAACAGATGCGGCAAGTCGGACAAATCCCTCAATTAGTCTACCAATCTCCGGAAAACCTCCTCGGTATTTTTACTCCAACTGACATCATAAAAGCCCTTAACCCCCTAGCACTGCTAAATCAAGTTGAGCAATTACGAGCCACCATTAGCCAACAAGCCAGCCAACTTCAGCAAACCATTCATGACTTAAGCCAAGCCGAAACGACTCTAGAAAATAGCCACAAGCGTTTGCAATTGATTCAGAAAATTGCCAGCACTCCCACATCAAACGGGAGAGACTGGCAAAGTGAATTCAGTGAGTTGACAGACAGAGACTCAGCCTCCCCTTGTCTTCCCTCCTCCTCATTAGCCGAAATTCCCCGCGATCATCCAATTGAGCCGCCTCAGGTTGCCCACATCGTCAAAACAGCTACAGAACGGCTGGAATTGATTCTTCGCGCCTCCCAGGATGGATTTTGGGATTGGAATATGATGACTGGGGAAATTTATTTTTCTCCCCGATGGAAAGAAATGCTGGGTTACGCCGATTGGGAATTACCCAACGAATTAGCCTCTTGGGAGAAAGTAATTTTTGACGAGGATCGGATTGCCGCCTTAAAACTGGTTGAAGACTATAACAGTGGTAAAGTTTCTCGCTTCCAAGCCATTCAGCGCTTCCATCATAAAAATGGCTCAACTGTTTATATTTTGTCCCGGGCGATTCACCAGAAAGATGTCGCCGATCGAGTGATCCGCATGGTGGGGACTCATACCGATATTACCGATCGCAAGCAAGCTGAGGCAACCCTACAAGCAGAGTATTCCTTTAAAACCCAGCTAATTGAACGGATGGCAGAAGGGGTTTGTGTCTGCCATAGTATTCAGACGTATCCCTATATCAGATTTACGGTTTGGAATCAGCAGATGGTGGAGATTACCGGGTATAGCGTTGAGGAAATCAACCATCGGGGCTGGTATCAGACATTCTATCCCGATCCGCAAAAACGAGCTAAAGCGATCAAGCGGATTGCTCAGATGCAACGAGGGGAGGATTTAGTCGGGGAGGAATGGGAAATCATTCGTGCTGATGGGAGTAACTGCATAATATCGCTCTCCACATCCAGAATCGAAACCCCAGAGGGTCAGAGTCATATCTTAGCCTTAATTCAAGATGTGACGGAGCGCCTGAACGCTGAAACCAAGTTGCAGCAACAAGCCGAACGGGAAAGGTTAATTCGCGCGATCGCACTGCGGATTCACCAGTCGTTGGAATTGGAGGACATTCTCCATACCACGGTGACTGAAGTGCGACAGTTTCTGCAAACGGATCGAGTATTAATTTATCGCTTCAATCCCGATTGGAGTGGAGTGGTAGCGGTAGAGGCGGTTGAATCACAAGAGTTATCGGTATTGGGACAAACCATTTATGACCCCTGCTTTGGTGAGAAATTGGCTGAGCGTTATCGACAGGGTAGCATTCACTTCGTCGAGGATATCTACACCGCCAACATTCAACCCTGTTATCAAGATTTTTTAGCCGATTTACAGGTGAGGGCAAACTTAGTCGTACCGATTTTACAGGGTACCCGATTGTGGGGGCTACTGATTGCCCACCATTGTCATTGTCCCAGACATTGGCAAGCCGTTGATATTGACTTACTACAGCAACTAGCCACCCAAGTCGCGATCGCGATTCAACAGTCTGAATTGTATCAGCAGTTATCCACAGAACTAACTGAACGTAAACAGGTGGAAACCGCACTGCGACAGCAAGCCGAACGGGAACGGTTAATTAGTGCGATCGCCCGCCGCATTCGTCAGTCGTTAGAATTGAAAGAGATTCTTAACACCACAGTGACAGAAGTGCGGCAGTTTTTGCAAACGGATCGGGTGTTAATTTATCGCTTCAATCCCGACTGGAGTGGCGTGGTAGAAGTCGAGTCTGTCACCGTGAACGAGTTATCGGTATTGGGACGCAGAATTTTTGATCCATGCTTTGGTGAAAAGTCGGCGGTGCGTTACCAACAGGGTTATATTCACACCCTAGATGATATCCACACCGCGAACCTTGAACCCTGTTATCGCAACTTTTTAGCCGATATACAGGTGAGGGCAAACTTAGTCGTCCCGATTCTACAGGGTGCTAAACTGTGGGGACTGCTGATTGCCCACCACTGTCATCTGCCCAGACATTGGCAGTCTCAAGAGACAGAATTGCTGGTGCAACTCGCCACTCAAGTCGCCATTGCTGTACAGCAATCGGAACTGTATCACCAAGCCCAGGCAGATTTAACCGAACGCCAACAAGCAGAAGCTGCATTACAACAGCAACTCCAGCGCTCACTACTGCTCAAACAAATTACCCAAGACATTCGCCAAAGTTTAGACGCGCGACAAATTTTCCAAACCACCGCCACTCAAATTGGTCAAGCCTTTCGCGTCAATCGTTGTGTGATTCATACCTACGTCGAAGAACCTTCCCCACAAATTCCGGTTGTGGCTGAATACTTAGAACCCGGTTACTCGTCCATCCTAGATGTAGAGATTCCCACTCAGCAAAATCCCCACATTCAGCAGGTGTTAGCCGCAGATCGCGCGATCGCCTCGAACAATGTTTACGAAGATCCCTGGTTACAAACTGCTACTTTTGTATGTGACCAGGTTAACCTCAAGTCTATGCTCGTCGTGCGGACATCCTATAAGGAAAAACCCAATGGCGTGATTTGTCTGCATCAGTGTGATCAGTTTCGTCAATGGAGTCATGATGAAATTGAATTACTCGAAGCCGTTGCCGATCAAGTAGGGATTGCCCTTGCCCAAGCCCAACTCCTCGAACAAGAAAAGCGTCAACGCCAGCAATTATCCGAACAAAACCTGGCACTAGAAAAAGCCAAACAGGTTGCCGAAGCCGCTAACTGCGCCAAAAGTGACTTTCTGGCAACCATGAGTCATGAAATTCGCACGCCGATGAATGCGGTGATTGGCATGACGGGACTACTGTTGGACACACCACTGGATCACGAACAAACCGAATTTGCCGAAACCATCCGCCACAGTGGCGAAGCCCTGCTCACGATTATTAATGATATTCTCGACTTCTCCAAAATTGAGTCCGGCAAACTGGAGTTGGAGGAACAACCCTTTAATCTGCGAACCTGCATTGAGGAATCTCTGGATCTGCTGACTCCCAAAGCAGCAGAAAAGGGGATAGAACTGGCGTATCTGTTTGATCCCCAAACCCCCAGCACCATTCGCGGCGATATTACCCGACTGCGCCAGATTATCGTCAATTTGCTCAGTAATGCGCTTAAGTTTACCCATACCGGAGAAGTTACGGTTTCTATTTCCTCCCAGGTGGTTAGTCCCCAATCATTAGATCACCTCTTGACGAATCACAAGGAACAACAGTATGAAATTTTGTTTGCGGTTAAAGATACGGGGATCGGAATTCCCCAGGATCGTTTAGATCGTTTATTTAAGGCTTTTAGTCAGGTCGATTCTTCCACCAGTCGCCACTATGGGGGTACAGGATTGGGGTTGGTGATATCCAAGCGGTTGAGTGAAATGATGGGGGGCAGAATTTGGGTGGAAAGTGAAGTGGGGAAGGGTTCGATCTTTTACTTCACCATCATTGCCCCAGTCTGTATAATAGATAATCCCAGTCATTTGGATCTCAGGCAACCTCAGCTTGAAGGCAAGCGGATGTTAATTGTGGATGATAATGCCACCAATCGCCGCATTTTAACCCTACAAGGTCAATCTTGGGGTGTGGTTACCCGTGCAGCATCATCAGGGAGTGAGGCATTAGGCTGGCTACAGCAAGGTGAGACATTTGACTTAGCGATTCTGGATATGCACATGCCCGGAATGGATGGGGTAAATCTCGCCTCACAGATACGCCGACAGCCCCAGGGGAAAGAGATTCCCCTGGTTATGTTAACCTCAATCGGCAAGCCGGAAAATAGTGGTCAACTGGATGAAGCCAAGTTCTCGGCGTTTCTGACCAAGCCGATTAAGCAGTCCCAACTCTATAATGTGCTGATGGACGTATTAGTCGGTCAGCCGGTGAAAGTGCGCTCAGCCTGTGAGATTTCACCGACAATTGATCCGTATATGGGGTCAAACCTGCCGTTGCGGATTCTGTTGGCGGAGGATAATGTGGTCAACCAGCAAGTGGGGTTGCATATTCTGGGGCGCATGGGATATCGGGCGGATGTCGCCGCCAATGGGTTAGAAGTCCTCGAAGCATTGCGCCGTCAGTCTTATGATGTGGTATTAATGGATGTGCAGATGCCGGAAATGGATGGTTTGACCGCGACTCAGCGTATCTGTCAGGAATGGTCCACCCAAAGCCGTCCTTATATTGTGGCAATGACAGCTAATGCCATGCGAGGCGATCGCGAAATCTGTTTAGCCGCAGGTATGGATGATTATATCAGTAAACCGATTCGGGTTGAGGAACTGGTGCGAGCGTTGAAGGGGGTTCCAGAACCATCCAAGAAGCCAGCAAGAGGGCAGAGGCTTCCAGGGAAGGAGCAAGGAGGCAAGGTAGAAGGACATAATCACGGTTTAAACGGACATGATGTTATTGATGCCCAAGCTTTTCAACAATTGTGCGATATGGTCAAAGACGATCATGTCTTAATCCAAGTTATTGATAGTTTTTTGGAAGAAGCCGCCCAGTTATTGGGGGTGATGCACCAAGCACTGGATTCACAAAAAACCACACTTTCATCCCAGACGCTAACCACTTGTCAACAATCTGCTCACAGTCTCAAATCGACCAGTGGCACTGTTGGGGCAATTTACCTGTCTGAACTGTGTAAGCAGTTAGAAAGGGTCAACATTCAAGCTGAAACGGATAATCCATTAACATTAGTCATTGATCTATTGACACAAATCGATCAGGAGTATGAACAGGTAAAGGTGGCGTTACAAAATAAACGTCAGCTTTTGAAGTTTTGACTCTTTACTGGAGAAAAAGATCGTGGCGCGTGAGTTTCTTTCGGGGCAAGTCCTAGCAGCAGCAATTGCTACATTTTGAAGTGCGGAATCTGCGATATAATAACTCAATCAGCAGACCCTAATTAACTCTAAAAACAATGACCCAACCAGAACGGCTACGCCGTTGGCGACTTCTGTTAGGGAGTGGAGACGCTGATGGTATTTGCCAGGGGAATGGTGAGACAGAAGCAGGAGGTTCCTTCAGCCTAACTCAAACTGACCACGCGATCGATAATGCCCTCAGCGCCCTCTACGATTCTGACCGCAGTGGCGGACTCGGTAGTTCTTCCCCCAAAGTTGCCCGTTGGTTAGGCGACATTCGCACCTATTTCCCCTCATCAGTTGTGCGGGTGATGCAAAAAGATGCCTTAGAACGCCTTAACCTACAACAAATGCTGCTAGAACCGGAACTGCTAGAAGCCATTGAGCCAGATGTTCATCTTGTGGCGAATCTGCTATCCCTTAGCAGTATTATGCCAAGTAAAACTCAAGAAACCGCCCGCCGCGTGGTGCGTCAGGTGGTTGAAAAATTGCAGAGTAAACTAGCCAACCCCACCCACCAAGCCATAATCGGTAGCCTCAATCATGCCATTCGCAACCGCCGTCCCCGCCATAATGAAATCGACTGGAACCGCACTATCCGCGCTAACCTCAAACATTACCAACCTAAATACGGCACAATTATTCCCGAAACCCTAATTGGCTACGGACGCAAACGCAGTTCCTTACAAGATATTATCCTCTGCATCGACCAAAGCGGTTCCATGGCAACTTCTGTTGTGTATGCTGGAATCTTTGGGGCGGTGCTAGCCTCTCTCAGGGCAGTACAAACCCGAATTGTCGTATTTGATACTTCGGTCGTAGATTTAACCGACGCAGCGCAAGACCCAGTAGATTTACTCTTTGGCACTCAACTCGGAGGCGGAACAGATATTAACCGCGCCCTCACCTACTGCCAAGGACTGGTGCGCCGCCCTCAGGAAACGATTTTAGTGTTAATTAGTGACCTATATGAAGGGGGAAACCGGGAAGAAATGCTCAAGCGCGTGACAGCACTGCTGGGATTAGGAGTTCAGTTGATCACGTTGCTTGCCCTCAATGACGAAGGTGCGCCCATGTATGATCATTGGGTAGCTGAGAAACTCGCTGGATTGGGTATTCCGGCGATGGCTTGCACACCTGACCAGTTTCCAGATTTAATGGCAGCAGCAATTAAGCGGCAAGATATTACTCAATGGGCGGCAGCATGGGGTATGTGAAAATGGGGAGTGATTAGAGCTGAATCTGTAGTAAGCTGCAGGGAAATTGATATTACTGAATCGGTCAACTACCTACGCTAACCCCTTGGGGTATAGCGTAGGCTTGCAAGAAATTGTAAGCCGTGTTGACCAGCTTTAGTTCCTATTAGGAACTCCGTTATTTGAGTCATGACACCCTAGGATGCGTGCCAGTTTTAGGCTCTGTCGTCTGAAGTTAAACAGGCTATAGGAAAAACCAGTGCTTCAGACTTAAAAAGCTCTTATAACATTAGCGAGGCAAACTTAACCAGTAATGAGAGTCTCAAAGTAATGCGAGTTTTCGTTTTAGACAAAAACCTAAAACCTCTTGAGCCCTGCCATCCAGCACGGGCAAGAGAATTATTGAACAAAGGGAGGGCTAAAGTATTCAGACGCTATCCGTTCACTATCGTTTTACAAGATAGAACTGTTGAGAATTCTACAGTCCATCCTCATAGAATCAAGATCGATCCCGGTAGCAAAACAACCGGGATTGCTGTTGTCCAGGAAGAGACAGGACGTGTTACAAACGCTCTTGAAGTCTCGCACCGAGGACAGCAGATTAAGGACTCCCTTGAGTCTCGTAGATCGTTGCGGAGAGGTCGCCGTAATCGTAAAACCCGTTACCGTAAGCCCCGTTTTTTAAACAGGACTCGTCGGCAAGGCTGGTTACCACCATCTCTGGAGAGTCGAATTTCCAACATTGAGACTTGGGTAAGACGAATCAATAAGCTATGTCCAATTACAGCAATCTCTCAAGAACTTGTAAGGTTCGATTTGCAACAAATTCAGAACCCTGAAATTAGCGGAGTCGAGTACCAGAGAGGTGAACTGTTTGGTTTTGAGGTTAAAGAGTATCTTCTTGCCAAATGGGGTAGAAAATGCGCTTATTGTGGTGTTGAAAATGTCCCCTTCGAGATAGATCATATCCTAGCTAAAAGCAAGGGCGGCTCTAACCGAGTCAGTAATCTTTGCCTTAGCTGTCATTCTTGTAACCAAACTAAAGGGAATAAGCCCATTGAGGAATTCCTTAAGAAAAAGCCAGAAGTTCTCAAGCGAATCCTGGTTCAAGCAAAAACACCCCTCAAGGATGCTGCGGCGGTTAACGCTACCCGATGGGAGTTATATCGGAGGCTTCAATCGACTGGTTTACCTGTAGAGGTTGGTTCTGGGGGGCGAACAAAGTTTAACCGTAAGACCAGAGGAATTGAAAAAACTCATTGGGCTGACGCAGCTTGTGTCGGCGCTTCAACTCCTGAAAAGCTTCTGATGAACGGAATCAAACCACTAAACATCAAAGCTAAGGGGCATGGAAGAAGGCAGCGTTGCGGTACAAACAAATTTGGCTTTCCCATTCGCCATGCGCCAGCTCAGAAGTTCTTCATGGGATTCCAGACTGGGGACTTGGTAAAAGCTAATGTCTTAACCGGAAAGTACGCAGGTATTTATGTCGGTCGAATTGCTATTCGATTCAAGCCGAGCTTCAAGTTAACTACAGGAGGGAAAAGTTTTGACGTGCATCCAAAATATTTAAAGACCATTCACAGGGCTGATGGCTACGAATATGCATCTTAAAAACAAGGATTCGCTGTCGCTCAATTTATTATTTGGCGGCAATTCCCCAGACGCTAAACCATTGGGGGTACTCGCCTTGCGGCTCGATACGTCCCCCTCGGTTATAGCGTCCGCCCCCTTGCCGCATTTAAGATGGACAGTTCAGATCAATTAAAAATCCCCCTGCTTCAATCACAAAATCATCGAAATCATCATCACTCCCGACTTCCACCTGTCCTCCATCTTCCCAAGACACGCGAGTCCCTGTAATATTGCCACTTCTCCCCCCGGCTAAACTACCATTAAATCGAGCAAAGTTTTGGGTGGAAAGAATACTGCGTCGGGTTTGACCGGTAGGGCTCACGGATTCGAGGAAGAAAACATAGCGGTTATTGGCTTTAAACTGAAACTCGCTGAATCGATTGGGTACAGTTCCCCCCTCAACTGTTCCAACAAAATCTGATCGAGTCCCCAGATCATTTTGACCGCCAGAGGTTTCCACAGACTGGTTTGTGCCAAAAGCATCATAGGGTTTGACTTCCTGAAACAGAATCCTTTCTTCTCCGGTTGTTTCATTCCGCACACCCAAGGCGGCTTGGTAAGATCCGTGAGATTGCAGGAACTCAAATTCCACAATTGTATCCTCTGGGAATTGGATTGCCCGATTATCAAAGATATCCTGGGCTTGTATAGGTGTTGCCAATGTACCCAATAATCCACTCGCGATCGCGCCAATTAACCAATGTTTGCTGTAGAGTTGTTTCATTGCTAATTCCCTTTATTTTCAAAAAAACTCAAAACTTTACCATCCCAACAGCGCCGGATTTGATTGAGATCGGGTAGCATCTTGTAAGGTGACTCGTAAGGCTTCGGCTTCAGTTCTGAGTTGTTCTAACTGCTGACAAGCAACAGGTACTGGTAACATTTGTGTATCCGGCTCTCGGGCATAACGACGCACATCTGGGGCATTTTGCTCAAGTTGCGCGATCGCGGCGTTGCAGGTTTGAAAAGCCTCGGCTGATTCTTGGTTCAACTGTTGCACTCTCTCTAGTAACGCCGGATCTAAGCCGCCATCTGTTTCAAATAGGGGTGCAGTATTATTCCAAATATTCGTCCCCGTAATATCAGAATAACTGCGGTCAGCCCTGGCGGGCATCGCGGTTAAAATACTAGCAACCATCGCTAAAATGGGGACAACCCGAACAAATTGAATTTTACCCATCGGTTAACTCCTCTAAAAACGCAGTGCTGTTCCAGCACCAATAACAAATCGGGCTTCATCACCCGCACCCGCAACATCGCGCACGGCGGGGGTAATCACAAAGGGAATATTTCTAAAGGGGGCGATGGACAGCCCTAAGCCTAAATCTTGCCCCGTCCATTCAGCAATAAAACTGATTGGACGCGCCACTCGCAAGGCAATATTACCGAAAACGTTAATATTGTTAACCCCATCATCCACTGCACCATTAGAACGAAACTGTCCATCACCCACACCCACAGTAACAGCAATGCGACTGAATGCTTGGTCAAGGGATTCTTGGGTGCGGAAAATTTTAGTAATTACTCCATATTTTGACTGTTCAAAATCGTTGTTCGTGATATTCAAAAAGCCATTCCAACCCAAAGCAGCGGATAAATCTTGTGCAAATCGACGATGTAGCTTAGCATTAAAGCCACCATCTCCGAAGTTGTCGTCTGTGGTTTCTAAAGCATAGGAAAGTTCAACGCCCACGGCTTTATCCGCATTACCCACGCCAATCCCGACACCGCCTGTACCAACAGAACCGTCATCATCGCGCACTGTGGCTTGGTAGCTACCATTGAGAAATAGAGTATTGCGATCGGCACCATATCCCACGGGAATATAAATGCTTAACGCTGGCGACGCGCCAAACTCTTCAAAAGGTTCGGGTATCACTAATGGCGCAACAGGTTGGGGACGACGACAACGGCTAGGAGTTCCAGCTTGAGCGAGTTGATAAGAGGTACTTTCTCCAGCTAAGTCAATATTTTCAGTCGATTGTTCCAGACAGCTTGTATTAGTAGCAGCATCCGCAACCAATCTATCCAGGTTCAGTGTTTGTTCCTGAATCGTCTCAGGATTGAGCGTATTTGCATTTGAAAATTCTGTTCGATTCGTTGGAGTTGGAGTTAGTGTTGGTGTTTCATCTTCACGTTTGATTTGCCCTGTTTCTGGAACAACAGGAGGAGAGGTCAGATCAGTTTTAGGTAAGGAGTTCGTGGTGGTTTTTTGGAAAAACAGTTGTTCTTCTAATTGTTCAATAGTAACAATGGATTGACTGACTTGAGGAGTAATGTCAGACAGGTTGCCATTAGTATTAAATGGTTCTAAAGGAAAATTATCAGCATCTGAAGTCTCACCTGCTTGTGCAGTTAAGGCTCCAGCTAAAATTATGGTCACGGTAAAAACTGCTAAACTAGGAGGGCGCATAATTTTCATCTCACCCGAACTGAGTCGGAATACATAAGGGTTGATAAGTAGGCGTAGATGTTCCCCCAGAAAAGTCTTGCATTCTCTCCTGTAATTCATACGAGATTCCTGAACAAGATCCGGAATCAACAGGTTGTGAAGTCAAAAATCAACAGTAATACCAAATCCGCCTTCATTACCCCATGCAAGAGGAGGCGATTGAATCGCTGCTACAAAAACTTTCGTCCGCAAGGTAAGGACTAGGTTATAACGGGGGTAGCTAACCCGGATTTAGTATAAAACGGACAAAAATGGAGAATTTGCTAGGCAATTTACCCTTTTTCCTCGCATTTTTGACTAATTAACGTAATGTATTTTTTATAGTTCAAGAAAACTCTGTTTTTTAGTCAAATTCCCAGAGCAGCAGGTTGGTGGCAATCCATGCCCCTATGTTACATTATGTAAATTTTACTCAATCATTACTCCTCACAGATGACCAATAGCGTAAAGATTTCACACGAATCGTAGTAAAAGGAACAGATAGCATTCTAATCTAGGATTAGAGCAACCGTTCAGATGGATACCAGTCAGCTTCTCTGGTTAAATCAAAGATGATAACGGAAGCTTGCACAGAAATGTTCAACAAACCTGTCTCAGTCTTAATCGGGATGGAACGCCAGCGATACCCACCAAAGCATCACGGGCAAGACGTTGGGTTAGAGACAGTTAACCCCTGATTAAAGAACGAAAGATTTTTTCCCACCAAAAAGCGACTCAAGCAAGGTGTAACCAACAAACACAGTCGCTTGCTTCGTTACGTCACCTAGTTGTAAACCTATATGGAGGCGTGGCATTATTTTCCGATTATAATCTTTGATTGAACGGGATAGGAATGCCACGAAGAAAGATGATTCGGTCATTTAGTGTGCATCCCCAGTCTATTCCCACAGTCAAACAAGCTTGGCGCAATAAGAGTAATGGACGCGATCGCGAACTCGCAGAAGCACTAGGACTATCCTTAGATACCTTAAATCACTTTCTTAAAGGACAACCCGTTAAAGGACTAAATTTTGTCGAACTTTGTCAGGTCTTAGAATTAGACTGGCAGAACGTAGCTGGCTTAGATAGCCAGCCGGATCTGGTTTTTGACTCACCCCTTGAAGTGGGGGAGTTCCTAGCTTACTCCTACAGCAATGGGATTAGTGCGGTTGACCAAGCCTTACAAACACTGGTGAGAACACTCTGCCAACTTTTGGGTCGTCTCACCCGCAAAGTAGGGAATTTGCTTCGTGCTGATCGCACCAGTATTTTCTTATTGGATCGAGAACGACAAGAATTAGGTTCACTGATTGCCGAAGATGGAGACGGTGGTAGTCTCTTAATTGATATTCCTGCTGATAAAGGAATTGCCAGTCTCGCCGCCTTTTCCTTAAAAGTGATTAACATTCCCTTTGATGTCTATAATGATCCGCGCTCCGAGATGGCGCAGAAAACGGATCGCCGCACTGGATACCGCACCTATACAATTCTGGCTTGGCCCCTATTAAACGAGCAAAAAGATCTGGTAGCTGTTGTGCAATTACTCAATAAGTTAAAGCCAAACTATCAGCCGGAAGATGATCTACTCAAGAAGATTGATCCTCGTGGCTTCACCTCAGATGATGAAGTCCTGTTTGCTAAGTTTGCCCCTTCGATTCTCCAGATTATAGAACGATGTCAATTTTGTTACCAACTTGCCCAAAAACTCCGGGAAACGACTGATGTTAAACCCGGTAGTTTGCGAGAAGTTGAATTGGTCGAGCAACTTCAGCGACAGGAACGACAGTTACACAAACATCTCCAACGGATCTAAAGAAAACAAGGGCAGCAGGGGGAGCAATGTAGAGACGTGCCATGGCGCGTCTGGGAGCAACATCCTCAATTTTGACAGCAAGCCGGATCTGTGAACGAAGAATCCCCGCACTTTTAGGGCGGAGAGTGTCAATTAATATTTATTAACAAAGAAGGTAAGCCAATCAATATTCCTGAAAGCTGGATGAGTTTGAGTAGCTAGTAGTGTAACTCTAATGTCTTTAACTCTCTAGTCATGACATTTTCTCCTCTGACTCCGGTAACGAAAAAAAATCAGTTCAGTGCGGGATTATTATTGCTAGTTCTTTTCTCTTCTGGATGCAATAATCAACTCGATCCCTTAACTACCCAAACTTGTGCTGAGGCAGAAGCGGCTGTTGCTGAAGCCCAGCAGCAATTTGAGCAAGTTAAGGATAAATTAGTTAACTCAAGTCAGTCAGATAATCAGACGATTGATACCTCTATATTGCAACACCTGCAAGAAACGCAAGAGTACGCTTTTGAAATTTGCGAACAAGGAGGATAGTTAAACTATAGATATTCAGGTAATGTTTTCAGCGAGAAACACGAGCTTATCCGGCATCGGAAAAACAAATTCACAAATTGACAATGGATAATGAACAATGGATAATGACCTCTCCTTAAAAGAAGAGGATTGAAATTAAGGAAAATCTTTTTTAATTTCTTCGTAAACGAAGAGGTCTTAGACCCAATTAATCAATTGTCAATTATCA
>NZ_JAVKEW010000206.1:0-4200 GCF_040226375.1 Coleofasciculus sp. G2-EDA-02
GAACAATGGATAATGACCTCTCCTTAAAAGAAGAGGATTGAAATTAAGGAAAATCTTTTTTAATTTCTTCGTAAACGAAGAGGTCTTAGACCCAATTAATCAATTGTCAATTATCAATTATTAATTATCCATTGATAAACGGCGGTTGCCACACCGGAGTAAAACTATGGGTTTTGCTCACTGTCGCCAAACAGCTAAATAGGGTATTGACAAAGATGGGATCATCCCTCCCTAACCCCCCCTTCAAAAGGGGGGGAACCTCTTGCTCCCCCCATGTTAAGGGGGGCTGGGGGGGATCGACTACCGCCACATCATGCACATCTAAGTCCCCGGTAACATAACCCACTTGCGGCACATAAAGACAGTCATACCCGTGGTGAACTTGTCCCGCTTCTAGAACATTTTCAAATCGCCATAACTGATAGAGTGTTTAACTAATTATTTTATACAAAACTATAGTCAATTTTCATTGTGCCTTCTATGAAGTTGTCGCTTGAGCGATCGCAGAAAGTTTTAACCAGGATGGATAACTCCCCTCTGCCTTAATCTGCTGGATTTGCTCCTGGGAAATCGGCAGATTCAGACGCCCTGCAACAGCCCCGACAATATCGCCTCGGTCAATAACACCCGCGATCGCGCCGGCGGGAGAAAGTACGGTAATATGCTTTAGCTGACAGGTTTCGAGAGTCTTAATCACCTCTATTAACGGGGTTTTCTCCTCGACTGTGGCAATCTCCGATAACGGGTGAACCAGACTCTCCAGGGACTCCATTTCCCAGCGACTGCGTTCAATTGTTTGTAAATCTTGAATCTTGACTAAACCGCGATAACGTCCCTCCGACGCGGCATAATAGGGCTTATGCGTCTGAATATCTGCCAGAATGTACTCATCCGCCAAGGACCGTAAGCTCATTGTGGCATCCAGGACACGAAAATCGCGGGTCATGGCATCAGAGGCTTGAAGCTGGAGTAAGATTTCTTGTAAGATTGTCAGGCGATCATAAGCATTGGCATTGCGATACACAAAAGAGCCAATCAACGCCAACCAAAGCACTGTCCAGACTCCAGTTAATAAAGCCAGTCCTACGGATAGCGCGATCGCGAAAAAGCCAATCAGTTTCCCCGCCTGTGCAGCCCAACGCACCCCGCGCAAGCGATTCCCCGTCAGCTTCCAGATTGCCGCTTTGAGAACTTGTCCACCATCAAGGGGTAATCCAGGGATTAAATTAAATAGGGCTAATACCAGATTAATTCTTGCCAGATCCGCCGCCACCAGATATCCCAGATTTTCCGTCGGCAGTGCCTGAGTTAACCCATAGAATAGACCAAAAAGGCAGAGGCTAACCAGAGGACCTGCGATCGCGACTTGAAACGCATCACCCGGAGTCTGGGATTCCCGATCAATCGCCGCCACGCCGCCAAAGATAAACAGAGTAATCGAATTTACCTTAATTCCCTGCGATCGCGCCACTAAACTATGCCCCAGTTCATGCAATAACACTGAGGCAAACAATAATAGCGCCATCACCAACCCCAGACTCCAGGCGGAAATTGACTGAAAACTCCCATCGAAATTCCCCGCCTTAATGAAGGTGACTAGGGCTAAGATAAAAAACCACGATGGGTCAATAAAGAATGGTATTCCGAATAAGGAGCCAATTCGCCAATTTGACTGTACCAACGTTTTTCTTCCTGTGCGTTTACCTAGACTAGGGGTTGCCGTATTCTACGATATCAGCTTTTCGATCCCCGACTGCTTCAACAAGCCGGGGATCTGAGCCTCCCAACTTAGAGCGCTCCCGCGTTTGTCAATCCCAAGATCACACCCGCACCAATAAGATGACCCAAACTAGCCGTCGCCAACAGTTCAGTTACACCGAAACGCTTGAAAATGGCAGGTTTAGGCAGGGGTAAATCGGGTCCTACGCCAGGATTCTGAATCGCGTAGTAACCTACAACAATTGCCACCAGGTTACAGATAATCATCACTAGCCCAACGGTGGGTGTCCATGAGGGGGTTGGAGGTACAGTGGATTGAACCGCCGCGAATATTATGTTAAGCATTGTATATTCTCCTTTGCTTGATAAACAGACACAATTGAACAAATAATAAAAAATTCTGGAGAGAAAATTAACAAAATGTTTTAATATTTAACAATTTGACGATAAAACTAGAACATTGTTATCGATGCGGGTAAAAATTTGCGGCATTACCAAACCAGAACAAGGACAAGCGATCGCGCAAATGGGTGCAACCGCCCTAGGATTCATTTGTGTCCAGGCTTCTCCCCGTTATGTTACCCCCCATCAAATCGGATCGATTGTAGACTCGTTGACGATATCGGTGGATACAGTCGGCGTATTTGCCAACGCCTCGGTTAAAGAAATCTGCGCCACGGTTACCTCAGGGAGATTGAGTGCCATCCAACTCCATGGTAATGAATCCCCCGAATTTTGCACCCAACTGCGGCAATTCTTACCTGAGATTGAAATGATCAAAGCCCTGAGAGTGAAAACCCCGGATGATTTACACTTAGCCTATCGCTATGTCAATTACGTCGATACCTTGTTACTGGATGCTTACCATCCCCAGATGCTAGGGGGTACCGGTAAAACTCTCGATTGGGAAACCCTGGCTGAATTTCATCCCCCTTTACCGTGGTTTCTGGCTGGCGGCTTAACCCCAGAGAACATTCTCGAAGCGCTGAAACGATTGCACCCCAATGGGATTGATGTATCGAGTGGCGTTGAGCGATCTCCCGGAGATAAAGATTTGGATAAAGTCGCTTTACTGTTTCAACAAATTCTCTGAAAGCCCCCCTTTTTAAGGGGGGTTGGGGGGATCTCTCTTACCGCATGCACTCCCCATCTGTCAGATTATGCCAAATCAAAGAGTAAAATTTCAGCATCGGTTGTCGCGGCTATCACCACATCTGTTTCCTCACTCAAAGCCGCACCATCACCTGACTCTAAAGCTAACCCATTAACCGTAATCCTACCTCGCGCTACCTGTAGCCAACCATAACGTTGAGGTGCCAGAGAATGAGTGATGCGATCGCCCTTTGTCAAGATGGCTGCATATAAGTTTACATCCTGATGAATTGTTAGGGATTTTTCTCTCCCATCACCTGAAGCAATTAAATGAAACTGTCCGGGATGCTTGGTGATGCCAAAGTTATGCTGTTCATAGCTAGGATTATGTCCATTTTTATCGGGTAAAATCCAAATCTGTAACAAGTGAACTGAGTCTGTCTTTGAATGATTAAATTCACTATGGCGGATACCTGTACCTGCACTCATCCGTTGTACATCACCTGGATAAATCACGGAACCATTTCCCATACTATCTTTATGTTCTAGCGCTCCATCTAAAACATAGGTAATGATTTCCATGTCCCGATGTCCGTGAGTACCAAATCCTGCACCCGGACTAACCTGATCCTGATTAATAACCCGCAGGGTACGAAATCCCATAGCGTTCGGATCGTAATAGTTAGCAAATGAAAAGGTGTGATAGGTGTCTAACCAACCGTGATTAGCATGTCCTCGTTCTTGAGATTTGCGAATATTAATCATTTGTCCTTTGTCCTTTTGCTTGTCAGTGTTTTCTCAAAACATTAGATTTTGTATAGTTCAACTATAAAACCCATACAGCTATTATGGGAAGTATGCACTTTAAAGTAAGTTAGTTACCAAAAAGATACTATGGCAACCAAAAGCGTAGAGAGTGAACGCGCCACTTGTCCTGTAGAACGCACACTAGAGGTTATTGGCGGTCGTTGGAAAGTCTTGATTCTGCGGGAATTATTTGAAGAGGTGAAGCGTTTTGGTCAGTTACATCGGGCTTTACATGGTATTACCCAGAAAATGCTGACGCAACAATTGCGAGAACTGGAAGCCGATAGTATTGTACATCGGCAGGTTTATCTGCAAGTTCCGCCAAAAGTTGAGTATTCTTTGACACCATTAGGCGAGAGTCTCAAACCGATTCTTGAGGCGATGCATGAATGGGGGGTAAAACATCTAGATTGGGATGATCAAAAACATAGTATAGCCGGGAATTCACAAATTGACAATGGATAATGAACAATGGATAATGACCTCTCCTTAAAAGAAGAGGATTGAAATTAAGGAAAATCTTTTTTAATTTCTTCGTAAACGAAGAGGTCTTAGACCCAATTAATCAATTGTCAATTATCA